>JAGLFC010000131.1 GCA_023144715.1 Gammaproteobacteria bacterium
CCAAAATGTTCCATTTCATGATTATTGTAGGTATTACCATCGCTATCAGTCACTTGTTGAGATGGGAATTGATTCACCTGACCATTTTCATACAAAACTTCATACATTGTTTTGTCTTTATATTCAGGCATTTTTGCTAAAAGTTCTTCAGGCCATACTTCCGTCATTTTAAAACGTTTTGTAAATTCCATTACCTGCCATAAATCAGACTTTGCTTCACCCGGAGCTGACACTTGCTCACGCCAGAATTGAGTACGGCGTTCTGCATTACCATACGCACCTTCTTTTTCTACCCACATAGCCGTTGGTAAAATCAGATCACCTGCCATTGCTGTCACAGTAGGATAAGGATCAGAAACGGTAATAAAGTTAGCAGGATTACGATAACCCGGCCATGTTTCTTCATTGAAATTAGCGGCTGCTTGAGCATTATTCGTACATTGCACCCAATACGCATTCAATTTGCCATCTTTAAGCATACGATTTTGTAATACGGCATGATAACCCGGCTTAGGATTAATGGTACCTTTTGGTAGTTTCCAAATTTTTTCAGCAACATCACGATGGGCTTCTTTTTTAACGACTAAATCAGCCGGTAAACGATGTGAGAAGGTACCCACTTCACGAGCAGTACCACACGCAGAAGGCTGTCCTGTTAAAGAAAATGGACCACTACCCGGTTTAGAAATTTTGCCTGTTAGTAAATGAATGTTATAACATAAACCATTTGCCCAAACACCACGAGTGTGTTGGTTAAAACCCATTGTCCATAAAGAGGTAATTTTCTTATTAGGATCGGCGTATAATTTGGCTAACTTCAACAATTTATCTTTAGGCACACTGGATAACTTGCTTGTATATTCTAAATTATAAGGCTTAACTGATTTTGCATATTCTTCAAAACTAATTTTAGGATGAGCACCCTTTGTTTTAAGGTTTTTTGCAGCTTTTTCAAGAGGATGCTCAGGACGTAAACCATAACCAATATCAGTGGTTGCCTGATGGAATGCCACATGGTCTTTAACGAAGTCTTTATCCATTGCATCATTTTCAATAATATAATTGGCAATATAGTTAAGAATCGCTAAATCTGTTTGTGGTGTAAAGATCATACCATTATCAGCCAGTTCAAATGAACGATGCTTAAAGGTTGATAATACATGTACTTCGGAGTCTTTTTTGGTTAAACGAGTATCCGTGATACGTGACCATAAGATAGGGTGCATTTCTGCCATATTAGAACCCCATAGAACAAATGCGTCGGCATGTTCGAGATCGTCATAACAACCCATTGGCTCATCAATACCAAAACCACGCATAAATCCGCCTACTGCTGAAGCCATACAGTGACGTGCATTAGGATCAAGATTATTGGAACGGAAACCTGCTTTAATCATTTTAGAAGCCGCATAGCCTTCCCAAACAGTCCATTGACCTGAACCAAACATACCAATAGCCGTTGGCCCCTTTTCTTTGAGAGTGGCCTTCCACTTATCGGCCATGGTATCAAACGCTTCATCCCATGATACTTCAGTAAAGTCACCATTCTTATCGTACTGTCCATTTTTCTTACGAAGTAATGGCTTGGTTAAACGATCTTTACCATACATAATTTTGGTTAGAAAGTAACCTTTAATACAATTAAGTCCTTTATTAACAGGTGCATCTGGATCACCTTGGTTGGCTACCATTTTGCCTCCCTTAGTACCCACCAGAACACTACAACCTGTCCCACAAAAACGGCACGCGGCTTTATCCCAACGAATACCATCATCAGCAGCGTCTGCTGCTTGAGTGACACTTACGGGTAAAGTTACACCTGCTACTGATGCGGCTGCAACAGCTGCGTTGTTTTTTATAAAATCACGCCTTGTTATACTCACTATACGATCTCCTCTTCCATTGCTGTGTCATTTGCTTCTTGATGATAAATCATCGCGACATCGATCACTCCTTTGATATTATTTAAAGCTGCCATCTTGTCAGCCAATGCTTTTTCACCACTATCTTCAATTGTGGCAATAATTTTTCCTTCCTTTACTCCACCATACACATCTATGCCATCCATTTCAGCGAGTTCTTCACTGATTTTTTTTGCATTCTCAGGTTTTGCATTTACAATTACACTACAAATATTCATTCAGGTCTCTTTTATTAATTGAATCACTCGTACGGGACACACAGAAAAACAGGATCCACAACCTGTACAGTGTTCACTATCAAGTATTGGTTCAGCAATACCACCGAGTTTGAGATCAAATTTAATCACTTCATCTTCACAAGATTCACCACATGAACGGCAAATCGTGGCATTCATGGATAAACACTGTGTTAAATCAATGCTTGCTTTTATATGCCATGGCGGTAGGTAAGCAATTTTTTGGTTATCAGGCGTATTATTGTCAGAATTATCAATAATTTTTATCAGGGCATTGGTTTCACATACGGCTAAACAATCTTCACAGAAATCACAGCCACCCTGAGTGAAGTCCATTTGTGGAAAACCACCCTGCCCTTTTACAATCAACTCATCAAAACAAGCATCAATACATTTATCACAGCGTGTACAATACTCTACAAAAGATTCTTCTGGCATTGCCCAAGGAGGTCGAAAAGGTATTTTTTTACCTTGTATATCACCTCTGAGTAATTGCATACGAGTAATATTAGCCATATAAACGAGGTCTATTCTCTATTTTTTGAAATAGTGGACAAATTAACTCTAACAGCCATTCACCACATTGACTTACATCAAGAATATACTTTCTTTATTAAAAACAATACTTTACTTATTTAGTAAGGTATTAGACTCTATACTTTATATTTATAATTTTTTACTAAAAAAAGTTTTTAATTTATGGCTTAATTTTGCTTTTTCTTTTTCTTCTTGCTCGTGTTGTTCTTTCAGGATAATAGCGTCTTTTAGTGTATCATCTTGTTTTTGTTTTTCAATATCCATATTGATACGAATCATTTCTTTAGAAATATCATCAATATCCATACGAAAAAAATCATCATCTTTTTTTAGAATATAGCGTGCTAATTCATCCAAATAAGGCTCATTGATTTTATTAGGGTCAATAATTTGTGTTCTGAATTCAAAATTTTCATGATTTTTCATCTTGAGAATAATGTGTGAATTTTTATGATCGACAGAAAATTTAAACACCACAGGAATTTTTTTAGTAATACGAAAAACAACATTTGTAGTGTTACTTTTAGGCTTACGTTCTATCTCAAAGGGTATATTATGATTAAAAAGAAAGTCTTTTTCTTTATCAGCATCGACTTTATGTTCAATTTCATACCTAAAATGAATTTTTTTTCGTCCCAAATAAACATAACGAAGGTAAATGTCGGTGAGTGTATCAAAATTTGCATATCCACCATGTTTATCACTGCTTAAACGAAAATTTTGTTGGTATAAATCATCTAATTGTGGATAACGAGTAGAATAATCAATTATTTTTTCAGGAGTCTCAATCACATTAAGATATTCAACAAGCTCTTTCAAATATAAAAATAGTTGCTGCATTTTGGGACGTATTACTGTTTCATAATTATTTTTATAGTGTGCATTAAGACGCTCTTCATCCTGCAATTGTACTTGCTTTTGACTGACTTCTTCCCTTAAATCATCTAAAATTCCCATAATTTATTTTTACTCTTTAATATGATGTTGTCTATTATATTAATCTATAATCCAATGTCTTGATTGTGCGGATGCTAATTTTTCTGCTTGGTTATTGTTCACAATCGCTTCAAAAAAAAGTTGTCGTTTATACTGTTTAATAAAGGTTGCCGTCACATAAATATAAGACAAATCAGGTGATATAATTTTACTGTATTTTATATCCATTTGACGAGTCATATTAGGGGGTGATACAAACAGGCTCAATGGCCCAATGGTGTTATCAATAGCGGCTGCAATAATACCACCTTGCATATTACCATAAGGATTATGATGTTCTTCTAAAATTGGAAAACGATTCGTTAACGTTTTTTCTGCCACATTATAATCAATAATTTCACCTTGCATGGTATCAAAAACCGGCGGTGGAAAATTAAAATCATCCGATATATTATCTCCTAAGTTTTTATCGAGTAATATAAGCAATTCATTAGGGATGCGCGTTCTATCTATCATCGATTATTTCTTTCTTTATTTTATAGATTCTGTTGCGAG
>JAGLFC010000132.1 GCA_023144715.1 Gammaproteobacteria bacterium
GCAGTAATCCAACTGAGTAATAAAGAGATTAATAGCACATAAAATAAAGTACGGCTGAATTCACCTGTGGAATCTTGTGATAAACCAATGGCAGAAAAAGCCAGAATACCCACAATTGTTCCACCGAGCAAACCCACTGCATTTTTACCCACGACTTCTTTGGCTGCTTTAGCGGCATTCATCCCAGATTGAATTCTAACCATCATACCTTCGGCAACTACAATCGCATTATCCACTAACATACCCAGTGCAATAATCAAAGCACCTAAAGAAATACGCTGTAGTTCAATGCCATACAATTCCATAATCAGCAAAGTACCGGCAACAGTAATCAGCAGTACGGTACCAATAATGAGACCTGCTGTTACCCCCATAAATAAGAGCAACACCACGATCACAATAACAATAGCAGCCACTAGATTCAGCATAAAACCTGATACTGATTTTTTAACTTCCTCAGGTTGGTTGTAAATAATATCCAACTTCATCCCAATAGGGATTAAAGATGAAATTTCAGACATTTTCTTAGAAAGATTTTCACCCACAGCGACCACATTTTCACCTGATTGCATGGATATACCTAAGGTTAAAGCAGGCTTTCCTTCATAATAAATCAGCAAATCAGGTACTTCTTTATATTCACGTCGGATGTGTGCAATATCTTTTAAATAAATCAGAGTTTTATTTTCTGAACTGATCAATACATCTCCAATCAAATTCACTGATTGAAACTCACCTGTTGGCTGAATTCTAAGGTATTCATTACCGACAACCACTTTACCCGCATCCGTTACCACATTTTGAGATTTCAGAATCTGACCAATTGTTTCTAATGACAGACCCAATTCACCTAAACGCTGTCGTGAAATATCCAAATAAACCACTTCACTTTGTGTACCACCAATCACAATTTTTCTAACACCATCCACCAATACCATTTCTTTTTTAAGAAAATCGGCAGCATCTTTTAAATCACGATAACTATAGCCTTCTCCTGATAAGGCAGCATACACGCCATAAACATCCGCAAAACTATCAACAATAACAGGTTCCTGAGCACCCGGCGGCAATTTATGGAGCATATCGGCTATTTTTCGGCGTACTTCATCATAAATATTGGGAAAATCATCTTTATTATATTTATCTTGAAAGGTTACGGTAATATCAGACATACCCGGTCGTGAAATAGACATTTTTATCCATTTGACCTGAGGCATTAATTGAATCGCTTCTTCAATATGATAACTTACTTCATCATACACTTGTTGAGCGGTTGCACCTGGATATTGAGTAATAATTTTAACATCTTTAATAGTAAATTCAGGGTCTTCTAATTTACCCATTTTTATAAAACCACTATAACCACCTGCTAGAAAAACAATCACCAACAGCCAAGAGACAACAGGATTTTTTACCGAATATTCCCCAATATTCATAGTTGTTGATCCTTATTGGTAGGCATAATAGGTTGTTTATGATTAATGTTATCTTTTGCTTGTTCAGAATCCATCATCAATGAAACTTTAAGATCTTTATATAAAAATGGAACACCCGCAGTCACAATTCTTTGCCCTGCTTTAATACCTTTTTTCACTTCAACCTGATTGCCCCTCATTTTACCCACTTCTATTGAAATCGGTTCAACAAGCATTGTTTTTTCATTAACCGCCCAAACCGTTCCTTTTAAAGCAACATCTGCTATTACCGCACTGACAGGTAAATAAAAGACATTATCCATTTCAATATAATGGCTCAGGTCAATTTTTACCGTAGCCGTCATACCCGGTAGAATTGTTACATCGACAGGATTAGGCATTGTAAACGTCACACTAAACGTTTGTGTGCTGGTATCAGCCTTGGTCGATGCTTCTTTAAAAGTTAATGGATATTCTTTATCTTTTTGAGACTGAAATAAAGCAAAAACAGGGATATTTAAACGTCTATTTTCCTTTGTTTCAACATCGCCTTTAGTATCAGAAGAATTTTTAATACGTAGACGTAAAATTAAATTTTCAGGCAGAGAAAATTTTACTTCTAAAATATTATTATCATTTAATATAATAATTTTTTGTTTGGTTTGAATTTCTTCAAAATTTTGAATATATCTCTGAGCGACGATACCACCAAAAGGGGCTTTTAATTCTGTATAATTGAGTTGTTGTTTAGCAAGATTTAATGCAGCCTTGGCACTTAAAAAACTGGCTTCTAATTTATCAAAATCCATTTTAGAAAGATGCCCTTCTTTGACCAATTTTTGACCTCGTTTATAATCCTTAGAGGCTCTCGTAAATAACGCATTTTTATCATTCACTTCTATTTTAAAATCAGTGGCATCCAATTTGGCAATAATATCCCCTTGAGCAACAATATCGCCTTCCTTCACTAATAATTCATTAACTTTACCAGAAACACGAAAGGATAATTCTGCTCTTTTATTGGCATCAATATGAGCAGGGAAATGCCGAATACCGCCCGCATCAGGTGATTTAACCAGAATTGTTTTAACAGGTCTCACTTCTTTTTCAACTGTTTCAACTTCCTGCGTTTTATTGCAACCAGAGAGTAAGCCTATGGTAGTGAGAGTTATTATTAATAGATTAAATAAGTAAAAACGTTTCATCAGTGTTCCATTATTCTAAGTATATAAAGGTTTTAATGTGTATATTAGTAAAGCACATTCTAGGAGTTGAAATACAACATGTCAACTTCATTAAAATTTAAAACATGAGTGTTATAAGTATTGAATTAATTTTTACATAAAATGTAACGTTTTCTTATATTTAAAGCTGAATATATTATTCATTTTTATTAAATTTAAAACCTCTATCATCTATGCAATAGTGATCAATCACAGGAAAAGCTGGATCTAAAAATGAGGCATTCTGTTGTAACCATTTTGTCTCTTTTTTCCAGTACATAAAATGAAAATAGATAAATTCACGCGTACCATCCTGATTATTGGTCAATTTACCCTTATTCCAATACCACTTTAACGGATAATTATAACTTTTATCATGCCACGGTCTGCCACGTATATCTTTAAAAGCAGGAGTGGTGTATTGATCTTTAAAATAAAGTGAACGTTGATAAGGATTAAAAAGAGATAAAAATGATTGTAACCATTGAGGTAAGTTTTTATGGGGTTTAAAGACTTTTGAAAAAGCCGCTTCATCTAAGTGTTGATGTTCATTGGATTCTAATAACGCCTGCCAATTATTAATCTGTCTAAACGCATTTTTCATTAAGGTCGTATTTTTGATCAGAGTTAAATGTCCTGTCACTCTTCTATTATCGGTAGTAATAATATTATGAGTGAGTACCTCATCAGTGTAAAATTGTCTGATATTGCCATAAATTAAGTCAATATCACCAAAACCAAAATAATCATAATTGCTGATCTCTTCTTCATGAAGAATGCCATAAGCGACTCTTAAATCACATACTTTATAGGGGCTTTTGGGGTCAAAATTAATACCTAATTTTGTAGAAGCTTGCTTATTATAATCACTGAAGGATAAGTGTCTATAGTGTACATTATTGGCTTTATTAGCAGGTTCATCACAATCTGTAAAAAATAGCCAGTCAATATTAGGATTATATTTACAGGATTCAATATATAAATTTATCCATACTGGCCAAGAACCAAAGTAAGGCATTAATATAATTATCCTTTTATCCATTGTACTTATTACGTTCCTTTCTTTAATTAAAAAAAATCATGTAGGATCAAGGGGAAATCAGTATCATCCAATTTGGCAATAATACTATATTTCCTTCACTAATAACGATTTATTTTAAGAGTTGAAATTTAATATGTCAATTGAATTAAAAGTTAAAGTATTTATTACCTATATAAAATATTCCGAAAAGAAAAGTGGCTATTGGACGCTCAAGTATAACAGGTGGTACAGAGTTAGAACTTGTTATTATTAAGCATCATCAGTAGATCTACATTTGAATGTGTTTTTCCTGAGAATATGGAGCCGATACATTGTGAATAAAATGTGAGAATGAAAATTCATTATTTTTACGCTTATCTTTTTGTATCATTAGCATTCTTTTTTTTAGCAATTTTTTTCCCTTTTCTTGCTGTTTTGCAATAACTTTAAGCATAATATTAATATTTTTACGCTTTCTTTCATTGGTTTCTTTGCTTAATTCTGCTTTAAGTTTAGTCTCTTTATGTTCTAACTTATGCAATATTTTACTCATTTGTTTCTGATACTTTTTATTAGAATTTTCTTTTTTTAATAAATTATTAAGATAATGGACTATTTTTTTTAATGTCATGATATTCACCTATAGTACGTACTGATTAATAGCGTTAAATTAGAAGGTATCTATAGAATATATGATTTTTGTTACAGATTTATGACGAGTGTATAGCAATAAAAATAAATTGAGTGGTTTTATGTTCAAAATGAGACCCTAAAATAAGTTTTTACAAATACTCTCTACCAGAGTATAATCAATTCCAATTTAATGTATAAGAATATTGTTATATAATAATATTATAAAATATAGAGATCACTACAATGATAAAGAACACACCCTATTTAATCTATTTATTACTACTCATCATCACTTTAACATCAACCAGTAATGTATTTGCTCGATGCAAAGCAAATGATAAATTACCATTAAGAGAAGTGTTTCTTGATTCTAATTGTATTAGCACACAAGAACTGGTCAAAAAAATGAATAGAAAAGAAGTCATTATTATTGATACTCGGACAAAAGCTGAATTCGATGTATTAAAAATTAAGAGGGCAATTAACATTGATTTTGATAATAAAAAAATATTTAAGAAAAAAATAGAAAAATTAAGGCTTTTTGATAAAAGAGATATTGTCTTTTATTGTAATGGCACTCAATGTACTCTTTCTTATAGAGCTGAAGAACAAGCAAAAAAAATGGGTATTAAAAATACCTATGTATACGATCAAGGAATACTCAATTTTGCTCTCGCAGAGCCTAAAAAAATACTATTGTTCAATAATACCGTATCAGAAGCAAACCAAATTATTTCCCTGACAAAATTAAATCAACATGCCTTAAATAGTGCTTCATTTGAAGCACAAATAACACAACATATTATCAATAAAGAAGCCTTTAATATTCTGGATATTCGTGATAGAACGAGCCGTAATGGATCCTCTATTTTTGTGGGAGTGGGTCATGAAAAGTACATTCCTCTTAATCGAATTACAAAACTTAAAAAGTATTTAAAGAAAATTGCTCAAAAAAATGAACCTCTCTATATTTATGATTGGGCAGGCTTAAAATTAAGATGGGTACAATATTATATTGAACAAGAAAATATTAAAGAGTATTATTTTTTAAAAGATGGAGCATTCAATAAAGTCAATAGTGATCTCGCAAAAATTGGGCTACCCGCCCTTCCCTATTAATGATATTATTAGCCTAATATGAATGCACTAGAAATAACACAACTCACAAAAACCTATAAAAATGGCTTTTCAGCACTTAAAGGTATTGATCTCAATGTCAAAGAAGGCAATTTTTTTGCCTTACTGGGGCCTAATGGTGCAGGAAAATCCACCGTTATAGGCATAATTTGTTCCTTAATTAATAAAACATCAGGCAATGTGTTTATTCAGGGTATTGATCTCAGCAAAAATCCTAGAGAAGCCAAACACTATTTAGGCGTTGTACCACAAGAATTTAATTTTAATGTGTTTGAGCCTGTTGAAGAAATTCTGATTAATCAAGCAGGGTATTATGGCGTACATCGTTCCCAAGCCATTAAACGTGCTGAAATCTATTTAAAACAACTCGATCTCTGGGGCAAACGCAAAGAAATGGCAAGAGATCTTTCAGGGGGCATGAAACGTCGTCTTATGATCGCTCGTGCTTTGATGCATGAACCTAAAATTTTAATTCTTGATGAACCCACCGCAGGTGTTGATATTGAAATAAGACGGAGTATGTGGGCATTTTTACAGCAGATTAATGAACAAGGCACGACCATTATTCTCACCACACATTATCTCGAAGAAGCAGAACAATTGTGTAAAAATATTGCCATTATTGATCAGGGAAGGATCATAAAAAATTGTACCATGAATGAATTACTCTCTGAATTAGACAGTGAATGTATTGTATTGCATCTCAAAACACCCTTAAAACATGCTCCTTCATTAGAGGGTTTTTCCAGTTGTTTAATAGACAACGAAACACTTGAGGTTGAAATTAAGCAAGGTCAAGATATTAATACTCTCTTTGCACAATTGATACAACATAACATTAAAATCCTTAATCTACGTAATAAAAGCAATCGCCTTGAACAACTTTTTTTACGTTTAGTGGGGACACACAAGCTCCCTCACACAAACGGCTCATAGCTTATGTATTTCCAAGATAATTTCACCGCATACAAAACTATCGTTATTAAAGAAGTACTTCGTTTTACAAGAATATGGATACAAACGCTGATTCCACCTGCCATTACAATGGGCTTATATTTTATTATTTTTGGTCAATTGATTGGTTCTCAATTGAGTAATATTAATGGCTATAGCTATATGGATTACATCGTACCGGGCTTAATCATTATGTCCATCATTACCAATTCTTATGCCAATGTCGTATCGTCTTTTTATGGTACAAAATTTCATCATCATATTGAAGAATTATTGGTTTCTCCTGTTGCTAATATTACCATTATTGCAGGTTATGTATCAGGTGGTATTGTTCGCGGTTTAACGGTGGGTATAATTGTCACTTTAGTGTCTTTATTTTTTACTAAAATATCTATCGATAGCTATATTATCACCTTCTTTATTGCTTTTTTAACAGCCACACTCTTTTCATTAGCAGGTCTGATCAATGCTATTTTTGCCAATAGTTTTGATGATATTTCAATTGTACCTACTTTTGTACTTACTCCTTTAACCTATTTAGGCGGTGTTTTTTATTCTATTGAAATGCTTCCTGAATTTTGGCGTAATGTATCTTTGTTTAATCCTGTTCTTTATATGGTCAATGGTTTTCGTATGGGTATGTTAAGTGTTTCTGATGCAAGTTTGGCTCAAGCCATTATCATTATTCTCATATTTATTGTGTTATTAACCACTATTTGTTTATGGCTTTTACATAAGGGGATTGGTATAAAGAAGTAATTTTAGTGCTTATTTTATTTACTTCTTCTAATGGGTACGGTTGTTTTTGTGTGCCACCCCAGACCACGCCAGGCCAGTAGCAATCATCGTAATAACGAGCAACAATATGAATGTGCATTTGTTTGACAATATTACCAATAGTGGCGGTATTTAAGGTATCAGGCTTAAATTCATCACTGATAAATTCTGATAATTGATTCACCACACCCCCTATTTGAAGTTGCATGGAATGAGTCAACTCATGCCATTCTGTTTTATCCGTTTTAGGGACAACAATAAACCAAGGAATTAAAGCGTTATCCATTAATAAGAGCATAAATTGTTCATTTTCAACTAATAAAAAACACTCTTTTTCTAACTGTGCGTCTAATGTAAACCGTTTCATTGATCAATCCTTCCTATAGGTTTTTAGTGAGTCTACCAGTTTATTGTATTAATTTCTAAAGATTAACGCTATACTCTTAGGCTTACATAAAAGGTTACACTTATCAAACATTAGCACTGAGAATATAAATGGCAATTCATGCAATCACTATCAATCATTTTTTTATTAATTTTTTTGCTCTATTAGTGACTTTGTTATCATTTATTGTATTATCATTTCAAATAGTCTGTATCACTTTTATCTGGATGTTAAGCCATTTTTTTAGCCTCATTACTGATCATACCTATCACTATAATAAACGTTATAAGCAACATTAAACAAACACCTTCTTTTCTTACAAAAAATGAATATTCTTGATCGCTATATTATAAAAAACGTTATTTATACCACGTTATTATTTTTATTTATTATTTTATCTTTGGCTGCTTTTATTGCTCTTGCTGATGCCTTCAAATATGTGGGCAAAGGTACTTTTGCAATAGCAGATGCCTTTTATTACACATTAGCAACACTGCCACGACGCATGTATGTACTATTCCCTTTTTCAGTATTACTCGGTGCTATGATGGGATTAGGTGCATTAAATAGTAATAGTGAACTGATTGCTATTCGTACTGCTGGAATCTCTATTGGACGCATTATTTTTTCGGTGATGAAAGCTGCTTTTATTCTTGCAGTGTTTATGTTTTTGATCGGCGAATTTATTCTCCCCACGACTGAAAAAATAGCAGCGGATCATTGGTCAATGAAAGTTCATGGCACAAGTAGCGGTGTATCAGATGATGCAATATGGGTGCGTAATAAAAATACTTTTACAAAAATACACGCTATCACTTCCAATAATAAATTGGGTAATATTAGCATTTTTACATTTTCTGATGACAACGATCTTGAAGTAAGTATTCGAGCCAGTGACGCTTATCATGATGGTAAAAGTTGGATTTTAAATAATGTTGAACAAACATTTATAACAGACAATCAAGTGCTTGTCAGACAAACGATCAAAGCTCGTTGGTCAAAATTGTTAGATTTAGAACTGATGAATGTTATTATTTCCAAGTTAGAATATTTATCCGCATCAGGACTTTATCGTTATGCTCATTACTTAGATTCTAATAATCTCAATAGCCAGCAATATTGGTTGGCTTTTTGGACAAAAATAGTCCAACCCTTTTCTATTATTGCTATGTTATTAGTGGCCATTCCCTTTGTATTTAGCTCAACACGTACAAGTAATGCTGGTAGCCGTCTTATGATTGGTGTTTTAATTGGTGTCACATTTACCATAGCCAATAGAATCACAGCACAATTTGGTCTTGTTTATGGTATCAATCCATTTTTAAGTGCCATTTTTGTAACTATTATTGTTGTTATTATTGCCTCTATACTGATTCGGCGCATGACATAAGTATCATGAATATACGCTCCTATTTAATCGTTTTTTTGGGCAGTATAATACTCTTCTTTTGCTTATCCACGTATTCTATCGCTGCTCAATCATCCAATAATAATGCTTGGCGTTCAATGCCTTTTATTGAAATTATGGCTGCCATGATGAAAGCCATGAATAATGTCGTCAGTGGTCATAACAATTCGTTTGATCGCTTTAATTCATTGCCTTATTCACCGATATTTACTCCCTCTATGGAAATGCTGTCCCCTTCTAATAGGTTCAACAATGATTTTAAAGATTCTGACACGCATCCATCTCAGCCAAAAGATATAATAGACAATGATAGTATCAATGGTATTTGGCAATCTGTATCAGGTGATGTACTGGCGATTTATAATAATAATCGTTTTCTTTGGTCTGATGGTCAATCACGTAATTTGGTGGGGTATCTTATGATTAAAGGCAATAAAATGATTGCTTATGTCCCGGCTAAACAGGCGACCTTATATTTTCAAATCCATAAAACTCATGGAAAATTTATTGTACGTGATATAAACTCTAGAACCTATAGCTTTAAACGTCTTCATTAACAATACAAATACCACTTATGAATAAAAATAAAAAAAAACAATCCACTGACACCAAAAGTAATAGCATTCGTTTAGATAAGTGGCTCTTGGCTGCTCGTTTTTACAAAACACGTTCTTTAGCAACAGAAGCGATTAAAGGTGGTAAAGTGCATTTAAATGGGCAAAGAATAAAACCCAGTCATCATATTGAAATCAATCATCAGGTAAGAATTAAAAAAGAATCTATTGAACGTACCGTTATTATTACAAAATTATCTGATAAAAGAGGACCTGCCAGTGTTGCACAAACACTGTATGAAGAAACACAAGAAAGTATCACCAAAAGAGAAAAGAATGCCGCAGAACGCAATGCTATTTATGCAGGAATGCCACAATATACTGTAAAACGACCTAGCAAAAAAGATCGTCGCAAGATCATTCGTTTTAAACAGGAACAACAAGAAATCTAACTCATAAGCATTATCAATCAAATATACATCTACCTACCAGCAATCCCCACAGAAGCAACCCATGCTGAAATCAATAATGCTTGTTAGGCTTATTGGGTAATATCAATATCAATACCTTTGTTAACCAATTCCTTTTGTCTAGCGACAAGATAAGCATTGTATGAAGGATATTTTTTGTAAAATTCACCACTCACATAGCGAAATACCTCTTTGAAGTGAAAACTAAATAACTTTCCATCTATTCTTGTTATTTCTTTCATATCATTAAAAAGCACTATTCCTGGTCTATAATTTAATCCCAATTCATTTGCCCATTTTCTTGGCGTTGTTACCCTACCATGAAAATCAATAATTTTATCATCAGAATAAGCATCTAATCTCACAAATAAAACGTTATCGATTTCAGAGATGACCTGCTTTTGGTTAATAACATGCTTATGCAAAAATTCACAATCCGTACAATCTTTATCCTCAAATAAGAGAGCCACTGGCTTTTTATAATCCTTAAAATAATTGACTTTTTGCAAGTTTTGATGAGGAATAAAATCATAAGCATTATCTGTATTTGAATTGTGCTTCTCAATATATGATGAAAGTGTCATAGTGTTATATGCTTTATCATCAATATAATTCAATACATATTTAAAGGCTTCTGGAGAACGATAGCCATTTATTTTATAAATGATTTTTCCTTCTTTATTAAAAAAAACAATGGTTGGAGTATATTGTATTTTTAATTTTTGACTCAGTGCTTTTTCCGTTATGCCCATGTTTTCACTTAGGGTAATTTCTCTATCACCCTTAATATTTATTGCAATCACTGAGAAACGATTTTGGATAAATTGTGTTGTATTACCCCCTCTAAAATTTTCATTAATCATGGTATCGCAGTAGGGACAATCGGCTAGATGAAAAAAGAGCATAATATTTTTGTTATTTTCTTTGGCTTCTATTACATCCTCATTAATATCTAAGAAACTATCACTAAACCATGATGGCATTTCATGGTTGACACCCCCTGTAATCTTCCCTTGAGTGGTTAATTCAGCATTTACACATAC
>JAGLFC010000133.1 GCA_023144715.1 Gammaproteobacteria bacterium
GCTTGGATAATTGTGCCTCGATGGTCACACATGTTATTTAATACAAGCAATAGAACATTGGCGTACCCTTTACAATGGAATGCTGAAACACTTATAAATACATCAATGACTTGGGTGATAGTGAGTTTTATTGCCAGTGTGATTGGTTTACTGTATGAACTAACGATTCATATCGTATCTATACCTGCTATAGAAATATTCTTGAGTCTATTCTTATTGTTTAGTGGGTCAGTTATATTGCTTCAAGATAAAAAACAGACCAAGATGGCTGAATTTTGGCATTTTATGGCGTACTTATTGATGGTTGGATTAGTTCTATCCATGCGTTTATTGCTTATGGGAAGCCGTTCTTTAAATGAATGGGATACCATTGGCGTGTTAGTTATCAGTTTTATTTTTTATAAAATAAAGGACGAGTCTCTTTTATCTTCAAAAATTATTAACGCGCCTCGTTTAGCCCTGCTCTTACCCTTATTCAGTTTATTCACTATTCCTTGGAATATAGGTTCAATACACAGCAGTTTAACATTATTTGTTTTAGGTGCTTTCTATTTTGCGATTAAAAATAAACCTGAGAGTAAACAGTATAAACATTTTATCCACTACGGTGCATTTTTATTATTAAATTTGGGCATTTATTTATGGATACCACTTTTATCAAATACAACAGGTTTATTATTATTTTATGCTATGCCTGTGGCGATCAGTGTCTTATTGATCACCTCTTTACATCACAATGAAATCAAGTCAAATCTACAATACCACGTTCGTTTAGTGACCTTAGGTTTATTTTACTTGGTAATTATCTCTGATGTGTTTATGAATGATTCTTTAATGGTTTTTATGATTGCCTTAATCATTGCCTTTGCGAGTATTGTTTATGGTATTAGTCGCAGAAATCGTGCCTTTCTTTATACGGGTATTGGATTTTTAATAGCCATTATTATCGGTCAACTGCTGTTATTTTATCCTGAAGGACGATTGGCAAGAGCTTTAATTTTAATGTTATTCGGTGCTATGATTACAGGTATCATGATTTGGTTTAACATTAAACGAGAAGTATTTTTATCGAAGATACAATTGTTTAGAGCCGATCTATTAGAATGGGATTAATGAGGAATTAAGTGAATGCATCAGAGTATTTTTTTGAGTACTTTTTTGAGTACTTTTGTTTTTTTAAATGTATATTGCTTACCTAATAATGTACGGGCAGATGAAACATTAAGCGTTGTTAATGAAAAATATCTTGAAAATAAAATTAAAGAGGTGGATGAGTCAAAAACTCTTGATGAAGACTTTAAACTTTCATTGGCAGAAAGTTATAAAAAAACCTTAGGTTATTTGACATTAAAAAAGGAAAATGAAGCACAAACAGAGCTTTATCATACAATTCAAATTACGGCACCTAAAAAAATAAGTGATTTAGAAAAAGAACTGGATAATAAAACAAAAAAAGATAAAAATACAAAAAAAGTACCACTGGATGATGCCACATTATTAAAATTGATAAAAGAGCTTTCTATTGTTGATTTAGAGCAACAGCAAACTACAGAATCCATTAAACAAGCATCCATTACTGAAAAGAATACAGAACTTTCTAAAGCTCTTCTTACTGTTTCTAAGAGTTTACCTGATATTAGAGAATCCTTAATTGAAACCAATAGTGTGATAGAGAAAAAATTCTCAGAGAAAGCACTTATTTCAGATAAGCTATCCTCAGAAAAGAAACAGGCCACACAATGGCGTATTGATACTCATATTGCTTTATTACAAAGTAAAATAAAAAAATTAGAACAGCAGATAAAAAGTCAGCCCATTCGACTTGAATTATTAAAAATACAAAAGAAACTTTCTGATCATCAATTAAAAAAAGTACAGCTTCAATCACATGTACTGCAACAAAAAATACATCTCAAGCGTCGTCAGGATGTTAAAAAAATACAGGCATTAATTCAAGCAGAACAAATTGAAGCTAAAGATAAACACCCATTAATTCAATTATTACTACAGAAAAATTTTGAACTCAATGAAGAAATTAATATTATGACTAAAAGTCTTAATTTATTTGAATTTCATGATGAGAAGTTGCACAAAGAAATTAAGACACTGCAATTAAAACAGGACAATATAAAAAAGAAACTGGAGATTGCAGGTTTAAATCATATTTTAGGCAAAGTACTTTATGCACAAAAAAAATCTTTACCCAATCCAAAACAATTACAAAATAATATAGTAAAACGAAAAAATCTGATGTCTGATTTGGGTCTTTCACAGTTAAAATATCAAGAAGAATTAGTTAATGTACAAGATAAAGCACTCTATATAGAGTCTTTATTAATTGGAATTTCAAATGATCATCAAATAGAACTATATGATAATCTCACACTTTTAGTGGATACTTATCAAGAATTATTAGAAACGGCTATTAAAATTGATGAAAAATATCTTAACGTGGGCGGTGATATTAATTATTCTGAAAATCTTTATTTAGAGCTTATCAATGATTATACCCTTTTATTAAATAAAAACTTATATTGGCTTCGTAGTGCCCCAATATTCAATTTTGATGATTTGAAAAAAATTCCTGAGCAAGTTAATTTTTTTCTGAGTGCTTCTGAGTGGCAAAGTGTTGCGAAGGACTTTATCAAAATACTTAATGAGTCATATCTTACTTTTTTTTATATTTTTTTAATGTTATTGTTTTTATTAAAAAGAAATCATCTTATTCGCTTATTAATTAATACAGGTGCAAAAACTCAAAAAATTAGCCGAGACAGATTATTTTATACCTTTAAAGCCTTTTTTTATACCTTATTATTAGCAGTGCCGTTACCCCTTTTATTTTTGATTATTAGTGAACAATTAACCCGCCTATATGATGCCTCAGATTTTACCCATGCGATAGCCTTAGGACTCAATTTTATCGTGTTTCCCTTATTTTATTTACAGTTTTTTCGCACAATTTGTATAAAAGGAGGGATTGGTGACATTCATTTTAAATGGCACACTAAAATAATAGTAGGATTAAGACGTGAACTCTTACGTCTTATCGTTACTTTTTTGCCCATTTTATTTATTACCGTCTTGCTCGTCTCTAAAGGTGAATTTTCAATGAGTGACGGTTTGGGACGCTTATTTATTATTGCTACTATTGTTACCTTTGCTATTTTCTTTTATCGGCTGATAAAACCTAAAACAGGCTTACTCAGTTATATTGCACAAGAACATCCAGAGAGCTTTTTTGCCAAATTTCAAACCTTATTATTTATAACAGGGCTTATCATATTTTTTATATTATCTGTTTTGAGTATTATAGGGTATATATATACCTCAGCACAGTTAACACTGAACTTGATTAATAGTGTGTGGTTAATCTTTGGAATAGTCATTCTACAACAAATTTCAGTACGTTGGTTATTAATCACTAAACGACGTTATGCCCTTAATAAGGCGTATGAAAAACGTCAAGAAATACTCAGAAAAAAATCTATGGTAGATGGCGTTGAGCAAGAAAATCCTGAAGATGTGATTGATTTTGATGAAACTGAAATTGATATGGTGTCACTGAGTAATGATTCTAGTAAACTTTTAAACATGGTTTTGTTAATATTTACAGTGTTTATATTGAGTATTATTTGGGCAGATGTTTTACCTGCTTTATTGATTTTTGATCAATTTGTTTTATGGGATCATTTAACACAAGTGGATGGTGTTGAACAAATAATACCTATCACCTTATCAAATATTATTTATGCCATTTTAATTTTAGTATTGACGTTATTAAGTGCCAGAGATTTACCCGCAGTGATTGAAATATTATTATTGCAAAATTCTTCAATGAGTATTGGCAGCCGCTATACGATTACGACCTTGGTTAATTATACGATTATTGGCGTGGGATTTTTTATTGTTTTTAATTTACTCGGTGCTGAATGGGCTAAATTACAATGGTTATTTGCAGCCCTGAGTGTGGGGATTGGTTTTGGTTTACAAGAAATTGTTGCCAATTTTATCAGTGGTATTATTATTTTATTTGAACGTCCAATTCGAGTGGGTGATTATGTCACTGTGGGTGATAATGAAGGAGTGGTGAGTAAAATACGTATTCGAGCCACCACAATTTTAACGAAAGATAGAAAAGAATTATTAGTCCCCAATAAAGAATTTATTACCACTCAACTGTTAAACTGGTCTTTGTCTGATCCCATTGCACGACTTATTATTCCTGTAGGTGTGGCGTATGGCAGTGATATTCCTTTAGCAAGAAAAATACTATTAGATATAGCATTAACCAATGCTTATGTTTTGAGTGATCCACCGCCACGCGTTGTTTTTTTTAACTTTGGGGATAATACTTTAGATCTGCAATTACGTTGTTTTATTGGCAGTATTGATTATCGTTTTACAGTCGTTAATGAAATTAATGAAATGATCAATGAACAGTTTAATGCGGCCGATATTAATATTGCCTTCCCACAAAGAGATGTCCATTTGGATATTAATAAACCTGTAGAAATTGTGATTAATCAATCAAAAAGTTAATTATGGTACATTGTTTAAGAGAACTATAACAAGGAGTTATTGTATTAATACCCATTATTTGCTATGTGCTGAATGTGATCTACTGATCCAAAATAAAATTATTGAAGAAGGCAGTTATTTAAAATGTCCTCGTTGTGGTCATGTATTATATAAACAAAAATACAATACTATTATTAAAAGTTTGGCGTTGAGTATTACTGCTTTGATATGTTTTTATCCAGCGGTGACAGAACCTATTATGTCACTCAGTATGGGCGGTAAAGAACAACATCAAAATATTATAGAAGGTGCTTTGGTGTTATTAAAAGAAGAGCATTATATTGTGGCTGTTTTAACCTTTATGTGTAGCTTATTGATCCCACTTTTTCGATTGCTATTGTTATTTTATGTCACACTGAGCTTATCAGTAAATTACTTTTCACCGCATCTTTTTTGGACATTTCGTCTCTATCATTATATGGAAGAATGGGGCATGTTAGATGTGTATATGTTGGGAGTGATTGTTTCAGTGGTAAAATTATCTTCTATGGCAGAAATACAATTTGGCTTTGGTTTTTGGATGTACGCAATGTTATTGATTTGCTCTATTATGGCAAATAATGAACTCAATCATCATGAAGTGTGGGATCGGTTACTAGCAAAAAAGAAGGCATTTCAATGAACTATTATACAGGCAAGGAAGAGGGCTTAGTATTATGTACAGAATGTCATACCATTCATCAATTTATTCCTGATGTTTTAATGCACTGTAACCGTTGTGGTGCAGAATTAAATCAAAGAAAGCCCAATAGTTTAGCTCGAACATGGGCATTATTACTCAGTTCTATGATCTTATTTATTCCTGCCAATATGCTGGATATTATGAATGTTACTTATTTCGGTCAGGACGATCCTTCAACCATTATGGGCGGTGTCATTGTGTTAATTCAGTTGGGTTCTTATCCTGTGGCTTTTGTGGTCTTTGTTGCCAGTATTTTAGTGCCACTGTTTAAAATGTTTGGTATTTTAATGATCCTGTTATCACTTAAATATCACATTGATTTGACTGATAAGCAACGTATTAAAATGTTTCGAGTCATTGATTTTATTGGACGTTGGTCAATGTTGGATATTTTTGTAATTTCTATTTTGGCAGCATTAGTGAATATTAGTGGTGTTGCAGTGATTACTGCGGGAGCAGGGGCGACGGCTTTTAGTGTTGTGGTGGTATTGACTATTTTAGCCGCCAATAGCTTTGATACACGTTTGCTCTGGGATTATAAAAAATTACGATCTTAAAGTATTTACTCACTTTCTATGATAACCTCATCCACACCATGATACATCTGCATTTTTAAAATAACCTCTGTGAGTAAAGGTAACATCATTTTAGAATGCAATAACTCGCGGTTCACACCTTCTATCCAACCATATAATGATAACCTTAACTGTTCTTCTGTTTGAATATTAATATGAATATCATTAATAATATTCATATATTCACTATGGGTAGGTGCCATTTCCAGCTTATTAAAGACCTTGGATAAAGCTTTCATTAGAGGAATAATATCATCCTGTAAGCCAAAATCTTTAGGGGTATACTCTTTTTGAGTTGAAGAAATCGTATTGATCCATATTCTAAAACTACATTTTTGTAAACTATGATAAAGCGGTTCATCACTGATTAATAATAATAGTAAATTATCCGTGCTGGCTTTAAGTGAATTATGACCATACAACCATTCAGATGATTTAATAAAATGGTAAATACGAATATGTTCTTTAAAATCAGCGGTATGTAATTGATCTAAAATAATAATAGTGGGTTCACCCTCGCTGAATGCACAGGCTTCACTCATAATATGGTCAAAATTATTAACCGCTTGTTCGGTAATGCCATGTTCATCCTGACTTGGAGGAATGACTGCTTTTCCTTCCACTTCTGATTTTTGGGTAAAATCATAATAGAATAATTCTGAAGAGTCTAAAGCACGCCCAAAAGCATTGGCAAAGGCTGTTTTTCTACGCCCCTTATGACCTTCAACATTAATGGTTTTGATGCCATCACACGGATTATTCATCAGACAGCGGAGATGATATTGATAATCATCATTCGATTCAAAGCCAAAATCAGCCATTTTTTCTTGTAAGGAAGACATATTAATCAGTGGTCAACTTTTCTAATTTAATTTGGAATAATAGTGATAGTGTACTTATGGAATATATACTTTTAAGGACTTCCAAACATATTCCTTAATAACACTTTGTGCTTGTTCGTTAGGATGTAATCTATCCGCTTGCATGAATTTTTTATTGAGGGCTATTTTATTAAGCATAAAAGGCAGTAAGGTAATATCATATTGTTTGCTTAATTTATGATAAATACGATTAAAGGCCTGAGTGTATTTTTTACCGTAGTTAGAGGGTATTTTTATTTGCATTAAAAATACTTGGGCATCCGTTGCAAGACTCATCTTAATTATTTTTTCCAAATTTTTCTCAATGTGCTGAATAGATAAACCACGCAAGCCATCATTAGCCCCTAGCTCAATCAGTATCCATTGAATATTATGATGGGTTAAAGCGTTCGGTAATCGCTCAAGTCCATTCGCAGTGGTATCACCGCTGATACTGGCATTGATAATATTAATTTTATGGCTTTGATTGGGCATCTGATCAAATGTATGTTGTAATAAATCCGTCCAATTTTTACCCTGTTCAATACCATAACCCGCACTCAGGCTATCCCCTAAAATTAAAAAAGTGTGTTCATTGGTGTCTTTAAAAGCATACAAAGTTTGACTGCTCGCAATTATCAAAAAAATAGAGATGAATAAGAAATATGGTGTAAATTTCATAATAAAGTATTTACCACTCTTCGATTAAGTTTTCTTCTAGTGCTTTTATTTCATCAACGCTTAATGTTTTTATTTCAAATAATGGTTGTTTAAGCAATTCATTGACTGAAAATAAAGCATCGACATGATCAGATTTGATACTGAGTAATTTTTTATCCGCTTTATAGTTAAGTCCTTTTTGGGTATCAATCAGTGTTTTTAATAAGTTTGGGCTGTCACTGAGAGCTGATAATTCTCCTGTTAATTTAAGCGGTTCATCCCAATGGTATTCCAATTCTGATTCGGCTTCATTTTTGAGTTGTTCCAGTGACTCAGAATACACCAATGCTACTGAACCTTCATCGTATATTTTAAGATACTCTTGCTCATCAGGAAAAAAAAGACTATAAAACTTTTGATCATCTTCAAATTTGGTCAGTTTAAAAGCTTTTAAATGAGCAATTTTTAAGAATTCCATAAAATCATCATCACTGAGTGTCGTTGGTATAAAAACATCTCTGCGATCATCATCAGTAAACAGGGGAGAGCCACACTTTTGAAGAGTAAATTTATTAATGCGATCAATTAATGGTTGATCAGTATCAAAAAATTGATACGTTTCCCCTAAATCCATATCTTGCCAATGTGAACGCTCTAAGGATAGCAGGGCTTTTTCTGCCTTAATTTGGTCAGTAAAGGTGGATTTTATATAATTACCACAAGGATAAAATGTTTCATCATTATAGCCCCAATGAAAGCCTCTAAGAATAAATAATTGTCCCATTTTGTTTCCCCTTTTATTGAATTAATTTTTGTTCTAATTTTTTGTAACTATTGGGATAAGTGATGCCATTATCCATCCATAATTCAAAATTCATCGCATTAAATAACATGGATGGTTCAATAGTAAAATCCGTTAATAGTGGTTTGGTATGAAATATTTTAGGTAAAATTGTATTGATAAACCAACTATTGTGAGTAATTAATAGGGATTTTAAACGCCCTGTATAAGCAAGTGGTGTTAACATGAGTTCAGAAATAGCATCATTGTGAATATAGTCATTGTGAAACTGATCCAATTGTTTACCTAAATGAGGATTTATATCATTGTCTGATAAAGCTTCTACAAAATCTGATAAAGTTGGAATAAATTTATTTTGGTAATCCATCAATAAATGATCACGTTCACACATATCTTTAATATCAACGGATTTTCCATCTGAATTAATGAGAGTATCGCCAAAAATAGGCACAACAATATGATTAACAGCCCATTGTGTATGAAGAATTCGATGTCTTGCATCCGCACAGATGCTTTTTGTATGATCAATAAATTGATGAATCTCTAGGTAATCACTATTAATACCCCCCCATCGTTTAACAGAAATTTGACAATGTTTTACAGCATTCAATGTTAGTGACCTATTGATGTTAATAAAATAAAAAATATAGACTATAAATTATAGCAAAGATTAAAAATAAGAGTATAAATACCTGAAATATTATAATAATAGGTGTTTATTCTTATTATGGTGCTTGCTACAATAATGATGCAACTTATCGATTAGAATAAAAATAATGATTTATCCATTCTATAAATATTAATTGAGAAAAAAATGAAACATACTGATTCAGTCAAGTTTATGTTGAACGTTATTATGGGCGTTTGTTTATGGTCAGAGGTCACATTATCTGCTTCAATCGTTGATTTTGAAACACTCCTTAATAATATTATTGAGCAACAGCCTGAACAAAAAATTATAGAGGGAGTGAAAGAGCTTCATTCGAGCAATCAAAATTTTTCTAATAGTTGGGTTGCAGGGGATGTGGATTTAATCGTGCATCATGAAAATGATTCCATGACGGATGATGAAGATTATCAAAATTGGCAGGTAGGTGTTGAATTTCCACTTTGGCTACCCGATCAAAAAGAGGCACAACGACAAATTGCCAATAGTTATGGTCGTGAAGTCAGCGCACAACAAGTTTATTTAAGATGGCAAGCGTCAAAAATTTTACGTGATCTTGCATGGAATTATAAAATAGCGTCAATTGAAGTTGAAGCAGCCCATTCAACCTTAAAAAAAATACGTTCTTTACAACATAAAGTCAAACAAAAAGTGCAGGCAGGAGAAAGTCCAAAAATTGACTTATTACTGGCGAATAAAAGAGTGTTAAAACAACAGAATCAATTAGTCAAAACGCAAAGTACCTTAACGATTGCTGAAAATCAGTTTGAACAATGGACACATTATAGACAGCCCCCTGAACAGATAAAAGAACGAGTGCGTCCTCCTGTTGTGCTAGAACAACATCCTAAAATTATGATGCTAATGGCATACTTACAAATCTCACAGGCCATGCGACAAAAAACAAAATCATTTAAGCGTGATAGCCCACGTCTTTATCTAGGTGCACAAAGCAATAAAGATCAAAATGTTGAAAATACTTCTTTAATGTTTGAAGTGTCCTTTCCATTAGGTATGAGTGCCAGCTATTCTCCTAAATTAGCCACTGAAAATCGTCAAGTTTATGAGCAACAGGCAAGGGTAGAAAAAGAAAAAATAGCATTAAAACAAGCTATTTTTAAAGCACGTCAAACATTAGCTTCCGCTAAACAAAGCATTCATTTTACCAAAGAACAATACAATATTAGTCAAAAGGCCTTATCCATGTCAGAAACAGCGTACCACTTGGGTGACACTAACATTCAAAATTTATTATTAGTTCAGCAAGAGACCGCAGAAGCGAAACGAGAATATCAATTAGTACAAGCACAATCAGGTCGAGCCATTGCTCATTTGAATCAAATATCAGGTCATATTTTAGGAGACCCACAATAATGCTGTATTTCAATAAAAGCGCCTTTATTTTGTCTATCTGCTTGATGCCTTTTACAAGTGCTTTTGCTAATGAAGCACTGATACTCACTGAGTCACAACAAACGGCTATGGGCATAAAAACTGAACAGGCAAGTCGTATTGAGTTAATCCCTAGTGCTATTTATCCTGCTCAAGCAGCGATTCCATTACAAACAAGACGCATGATTTCGAGTCCACTATCAGGACAAATTGTGCAACTCAATTATGTGCATGGACCTATTGAAAAAGGAGAAATTATTGCAGAAATTGAAAGTCCTGAATCCATTGCAATACAGGAACTTTTTTTGGCAACCTTATCGGATTTAACGATTAGTCAGCAAAATCTTAATCGCGTTAAAAAACTGAATAAAAGTGGTGTCTCATCGACTAAAAAACTTCAACAAGCCCTTTTAGAGGTTAAAAAATTATCTTTAAAAAAGGATCAGTATCAAAATAATTTACATCTTATGGGTATGACTCATTCAATGATTGAAACACTGGAATCTACGCATACCTTACAAAGTTCTAATTTACAAATAAAATCACCCATTACAGGTCAACTATTTGATTTAGAAGTGAAACTTGGTGAGCGTGTGGATAAAAATCAAGGCTTAATTTCGTTAGGTGAAACCAATCCTATTGTGTTAGTGGTACGTGTGCCTGTCGATACCGTCAATGATATAAAAGATGAACAAAAAGTGATCATTGTTGATCATAATAGAGAGGGAATTGTCAAACATATTGATATGATGGTTGATCCCATGACGCAATCGGTTGATATACATATTAAAGTCCAAAATGATGATCATAAATTGCGTGCAGGTCAATTATTTAAAGTCCGTTTTTTAACGCAAGCCAAGCAAACCACCTATAAAATATCCGCTAATGCCATCAGTCAATACGACGGTAAAACCGTTGTGTTTATCGAACAAAAGCAACAACAAAAACAAGTCATTCAAGCGTTGCCCATAGAAGTGGTTAATATTACCAATAAGCAATTATATTTTGTACCTAAACACACACAAGCGACACCGCCGACTATTTACATTAAAGGCTCTACTGCGATTAAAGCCGCTATGGATGCTGCCAATAGTGCTGATGAAGAATAAGGGGAGTCGCTGATGTTATCGAAACTATTACAATTTTTTCTGATTCAAAGAACGTTGGTGGTGTTAATCGTTTTTGCAGTACTGGCAGGAGGATGGCAAGCTTTTCAGAAAATACCCATTGATGCCTTTCCTGATATTTCTCCCGCTCAGGTCAAAATGATTTTTAAAGCACCCGGTATGACTCCTTCAGAAGTGGAGCAACGAATTATTGCTCCTTTAGAACTCGAATTATTAGGGCTACCTAAACAAAAAATTCTACGTTCTTTAGCCAAATATGGCATTGCGGACATTACCCTTGATTTTGATGAAGGCACTGATATTTATTGGGCAAGACAATTAGTCTCTGAACGACTCAATAATATGGATTTACCTCAGGGTGTGACAGGAGGAATGGCACCACTATCTACGCCTTTAAGTGATATTTTTATGTTTACCATAGAAGGGGATAGCCTCAATAATATGGAAAAACGTGATTTACTCGATTGGGTGATTCGTCCTGCCTTACGTTCAGTCGCAGGGGTTGCCGATGTCAATGTTTTAGGTGGTTTTGCCAGAACTTTTGTAGTGAAACCCGATTACTTAAAATTACAAACCTACCATATTAGTATGGAACAATTGATTCAAGCATTAGAAGAAAACAATAAAAATGATGGAGCAGGTCGCCTCAATCAGGGTGAAGAAGTCTTATTGGTGCGTACCCAAGGTAATTTAAGTAATATTGCTGATATTGAGCGTATTGTGGTGGATTATAAAAATCATGTTGCCATTACCATTAAAGATTTAGCCAGTGTTGAAATAGATTCTTTGTATCGTAATGGTGCGGTGACACAAAGTGGTCAAGCGGAAGCGGTTGAAGGTTTGGTCATGGCATTAAAAGGAGCGAATGCCAGTGATGTGATTTCGGGCATAGAACGCCGTTTAAAAGAACTAGAATCTGCCTTTCCCAAAGGTATTTCAGTAGCGGTATTTTATAGCCGTAGTGATTTAGTCGATGCCGCAATTTGGGGCGTGTCTAAATCATTAGCAGAAGCCACGGTATTAGTGATGCTGGTGTTAATACTTTTTTTAGGCAATCTTAGAGCCGCGATTACGGTCGCCTTAATTTTACCCTTGTCTGCCTTAATGACCTTTATTTTAATGAATTGGTATGGCTTATCGGCTAACTTAATGTCTCTAGGGGGCTTGACCATTGCGGTGGGTATGTTAGTGGATGCAGCGGTGGTGGTGATTGAAAATATTGTCTCGCATCAAGAAAAAGATGCTCAAAAATCACAGGGTCAACTACCTAAAATGCACATTATTTTTCGTGCCTTAAAAGAAGTGTCTATTCCTGTGATTTCAGGTATTTTAATTATTATGACGGTCTTTTTACCCTTGCTGACACTGGAAGGTTTAGAAGGAAAATTCTTTGTCCCTGTGGCCATAACCATTATTTTTGCCTTGGGAAGTTCCTTAGTCTTATCTTTAACGATTATACCCACCTTGGCTTCCTTTATTTTAGGCAAGCCCTCTCATAAAGAACCTTGGTTAATTCGTCAATTATTAGCCATTTATGAGCCTGTTCTAAACTGGAGCTTAAAATATGATAAGACGGTTGTGTTGGGTGCATTTATTGCTTTAGTCTTTGCTGGGTTTATTTATACTCAGGTAGGTAAAACTTTTATACCACAAATGGATGAAGGTTATATTGTGATGCAAATAGAAAAATCACCATCGATCAGTTTACAAGAATCAACCAAAATGGATCTGTATATTCAAAAAGCCATTATGGATGATGTACCAGAAATTATTAAAATGGTTGGGCGAGTGGGATCGGATGAAATTGGTATGGATCCTATGGGACTCAATGACACTGATGTGTTTTTAATGCTCAAACCGACCGATCAATGGCGTATGAAAACTAAAGATGAACTGATTGCTGTGATACGAGAGGTGTTAGACCGTCAGTTTCCGGGGATTAATTATGCCTTTACTCAGCCCATTCAAATGCGTGTGGATGAAATGCTGACAGGGGCGAGAGGGGATGTTGCCATTAAAATATTTGGTGATAATGCCGATGAATTAAATCAAGTCGCAAAAGAAATGGTGGCAATGGTCAAAACGATTGATGGTGCGGAAGATGTTAATACGCAAATGAATGAAGGCTTACGTTATCTGCAATTAAAAGTGAATCGTGATATGGCAGGGCGATTGGGTTTAACAGTTGATCAGGTGGAAGCCATTTTACGATCGCAAATTAATGGCTTAGAAATGGGCATTATTTATGAAGGCATTCGTCGCATCCCTCTGATGTTACGTGCTCCTGAATCCTATAAAGCTTCTACCTTTGAAATGTTACAACAACCGATTACGGTTGATACACCTCAGGGAATGGAAACCATTATGCTCAGTCAATTGGTCGATGCTCATTCAACCGAAGGCCCTGTGTCGATTAAACGAGAACAAAGTAAACGTTTTTCTGTGGTGGTTGCCAATGTGGCAGGGCGTGATCTGGTCAGTTTTGTCGAAGAAGCTAAACTTAAATCAAAATCATTAGATATTCCCTCAGGTTACTATTTTGAGTGGGGCGGTAAATTTGAGAATCAGCAACGAGCGGCACAAAAATTATCCATTGTTGTACCCATTGCCTTAGTGTTGATTTTTTTGATTCTCTTTAGTACCTTTGGTTCAATTCCACAAGCGATTATGGTATTGATTAATGTACCCTTTGCTTTAATTGGGGGTATTGTCGCTTTATGGATAACAGGTGAGTATTTATCGGTACCTGCTTCGGTCGGTTTTATTGCTTTATTAGGTATTGCGGTGTTGAATGGCGTGGTGATGATTACCTATTTTAATCAATTATTAGCTAAAGGTTTGAGCCTGAGTCAAGTGGTGACAGAAGGGGCATTAAGGCGACTCAGGCCTGTATTAATGACCGCTTCCATTGCCGCTTTAGGCTTAGTGCCTTTAGTGCTGGCTACAGGACCAGGATCAGAAATTCAAAGACCTTTAGCGATTGTGGTGATTGGCGGATTAATCAGTTCAACCTTATTAACCTTGCTCATTTTACCGATTATATTTAAACGTTTTGGTCGTTATTCATAAAGGATATAAAGAGTATGCAACAATGTATTTTAAAATTAGTATTTGATAATAGCCTTTATGATGAAATAACCGATAGTTTGCTGACGTTTCCTGATAAAGAACTGGAATTTATGGGTTATTTAGTACAGGCACATACTAAAACACTGGGTGATATTCGTGAACAAGTTTCAGGCTTTAAACAAAATATGGTGATTGAAATCACGACTCATGAAGAAGAAGCTGTAAAAATTATTCGATATATTAAGGATGTACTGGCAGACGCACCGTTCGACTATCAATTATTGCCTTTATTAAATTTTTCTGTATCATAATGTAGTTAACTACTCCTGAACTAAACACTAAGATTTGTTTTTGTAACAGGATCGATACAATTAAGAGTACAGTGAACAAAAAGGTTAAGTAATTAATGGCAACCCCTTCTTATGATGCACAGGATATTGAAGTATTAAACGGTCTTGATCCTGTCAAAAGACGACCGGGTATGTATACCCAGATTGAACGCCCCAATCATCTGGCTCAAGAAGTCATTGATAATAGTGTTGATGAAGCAATGGCGGGTTTTTCTCAGCGTATTGATGTGGTGTTATATCAAGATGGATCGTTATCCGTCAAAGATGATGGTCGCGGAATGCCTGTTGATATTCATCCCGAAGAAAAAATACCCGGCATAGAACTTATTTTAACCAAGCTTCATGCAGGCGGTAAATTTTCTAATGATAACTATCAATTTTCAGGCGGTTTACATGGTGTAGGTGTATCAGTCGTCAATGCACTGTCTTCTAAACTTGAAATCTGGGTGAGAAGAAAGGGTGAAGAGTTTCACATGGCCTTTGCAGGCGGTGATAAAACTCAAGACTTAGAAGTCATTGGCACTGTTGGACAACGTAATACAGGCACAATGGTGCGTTTTTGGCCTGACCCACAATACTTTGATACCACTAAATTTTCAGTACGCCGTCTTAAACATGGTTTAAAAGCAAAAGCCGTGTTATGTCCGGGTTTAGAAATTAATTTTAGAGATGAAAGTTCTGGTGAAAAGAGTGCTGAAACAGAACGTTGGTTTTATGAAAATGGTTTATCAGATTATCTAGTAGATGAGAATAATGGTCGAGACAGTATCCCAGAACAACCCTTTACGGGTAAGCTAGAAGGTGATAATGAACAAGTAGAATGGGCTGTTTTATGGCTTGATAGAGAGGATGAAAGCGGTGATACGATACCGATTACAGAAAGTTATGCCAATTTAATTCCAACGGCTCAAGGGGGGACGCATGTTAATGGTTTGCGTACCGGCTTAACAGAAGCGATTCGAGAATTTTGTGAGTTTCGTAACCTGCTGCCCAGAGGAGTGAAGCTCACACCTGATGATGTATGGAATAATTGCTGTTATATTTTATCGGTTAAATTACAAGATCCTCTTTTTTCAGGACAAACCAAGGAACGTCTTTCTTCACGAGAATGTGCTTCCTTTGTTTCAGGCGTGATAAAAGATGCCTTTAGTCTATGGCTTAATGAACACATTGAAACAGGTGAACGTTTAGCAGAACAGGTGATCAGCCGAGCCAATCAACGGATACGTGCCAGTAAAAAAGTCGTGCGTAAAAAGGTGACACAAGGACCTGCTTTACCGGGTAAACTGGCCGATTGCACCTCTTCGGATTTTAATGAAACAGAACTATTTTTGGTCGAAGGTGATTCAGCAGGCGGTTCTGCCAAACAGGCAAGGGATCGCTATTTTCAGGCCATTATGCCCTTGCGAGGTAAAATATTAAATACCTGGGAAGTTGATTCTACGCAAGTATTAGCCTCTAATGAAGTCCATGATATTGCTGTCGCCGTGGGTGTAGAACCGGGGTCAGACAATATCAAAGGCATTCGTTATGGAAAAGTCTGTATTCTTGCTGATGCCGATTCTGATGGCTTACACATTGCGACCTTACTCTGTGCCTTATTTATCCGTCATTTTAAATCCCTAGTAGATGCAGGTCATATTTATGTGGCGATGCCTCCCTTATTTCGTATTGATGTGGGTAAACAAGTGTTTTATGCGTTAGATGAAGCAGAGAAAAAAGGGGTTTTGGATCGAATTACTGCCGAAAAAATAAGAGGCACAGTATCAGTACAACGTTTTAAGGGATTAGGTGAAATGAATCCCTTACAATTAAGGGAAACGACTATTGCTCCAGATACTCGTCGCTTAATACGCTTAACAGTAGAAGAAGGTGATGATGATCAAACCCATCAAATGATGGACATGCTTCTAGGCAAAAAAAGAGCTTCAGATCGTCGTGCTTGGCTTGAAGATAAGGGAAATTTAGCCGATATTTGATTAATGCACAGACTTAAAAGCTTATGAAAGTTTAACAAACAGATAATAAGGAATAAAATGACTGAAATTATTGCAGAAGATCGCCGTGTTCACTTACATCAAATGATTAACTCTTTGGTGGATTCACGTACTAAAACATTGGCACAATATAAAGAATTAATAGAATATAAGCCCTTTGTTATGGATGAAACCTTGCAAGAGGTATTGGAAGATTTTTGTACATTATTGGTTGATTATACTGCTAAAGTACATTTTAATCTTTATAATTATTTTGATGAACAGACAGAGCGTCGCCAAAATGTATTGATTGCTGCTGATACAATTTATCCAAAAATTGTTAAAAATACCCAAAATATTATCGATCTTCATGATAGTTATAATGATAATATTCCATCTATCAGCGATAAAACTTTAGAACTTTGCCTAAATTCTATAGGGGAATTATTGGCAGAGCGTATGATACTTGAAAATGATTTGATCGCTATTTTTATAGACTAACGATGGTATTTATCATTTTGATATAATTCGCATATTTGCCAATTAAAAGATTCACTTTATCCAGCATTAAACCCGCGTACCCCATAACCATGTAACATCAGGCTGAATATAGATACACATAATTAAACAATTTATTTCAACGATAAATCAAATAGAGCCAACAGGGATTGCATTCTTAGTCCTTATGTTATGTATGATGGTTATTTACTTGATAACTGATGTTACGCACGTCCCAGATAGAATGCGGTTTGTAGCACTCCAAGAAAATTGTAACCTATTGATTTATAATAAACGTTGCGTAAGGTCAGTTATAAAATAGAGCTTTATAATAATTTTCTTAAAATTC
>JAGLFC010000134.1 GCA_023144715.1 Gammaproteobacteria bacterium
CAAGTTGATCCCCTTGTGGGTCTTTATGCAGCTTTTATTGTTGGTTTAATCACCGCAGTATTCGGTGGTCGCCCTGGTATGATTTCAGGAGCGACGGGTGCATTGGCTGTTATTATGACCGGCCTAGTGGTGATTCATGGTGTTGAGTATCTCTTTGCTGCGGTCGTATTAATGGGCATTTTTCAAATTATATTTGGGGCTTTACGTCTAGGAAAATTTATTCGTCTTGTACCACACCCAGTGATGTTAGGATTTGTCAATGGTCTGGCTATTGTCATCTTTTTGGCACAAATTGGTCAATTTAAAATACCTGATCCACAAGATGCTGATAAAATGATATGGATGGAAGGCACCCTTCTATGGACTATGATTGGGCTGATTGCACTGACTATGCTGATCATACATTTTTTACCTAAATACACCAAAGCCATTCCAGCACCTTTAGCGGGTATTTTGGTTGTTTCTGCTCTGGTTATTGCCTTTGGCTTACCCGCTCGTACCGTAGGTGATATTGCTTCTATTGCAGGGGGGTTTCCAGAGTTCCACATTCCTATGATTCCTTTTTCTTCAATGAGTGAAGTATTTGATACCTTAGTTATTATTGTCCCCTACTCTCTTGCTTTTGCGGCTATTGGTTTAACAGAATCTTTGTTGACACTGACCGTTATTGATGAAATGACCGAAACTCGTGGGCGTGGCAATAAAGAATGTGTAGGGCAAGGAGTGGCTAATATTACCAGTGGATTTTTTGGTAGCATGGGTGGTTGTGCTATGATTGGACAATCTATGATTAATGTCAATTCAGGGGGGCGTGGTCGAATTTCGGGTATTGCAGCAGCCTTATTTTTATTAAGTTTTATTATGTTTGCTTCCGCACTCATCTCTCAAATTCCATTGGCGGCATTAGTGGGTGTGATGTTTATGGTAGTAGTCGGTACATTTGAATGGTCTAGTTTTCGTATTTTGAGAAAGATACCAAAATCCGATGCTTTTATTCTTATTTCGGTGTCAGCAATTACCGTCATCACCGATAATCTTGCTATTGCGGTGGGTATTGGTGTTATTATTGCTGCCTTAGTCTTTGCATGGAATCATGCCAAGCATATTACGGTCAATATTACGCGTGATAATGAAGATTCAAAAGTGTATGAATTGCACGGTCCTTTATTTTTTGGTTCGGTTCATAATTTTCAAGACCTCTTTGATCCAAAAAACGATCCTGATGATGTCGTGGTAGAATTTAAGTATTCACGTGTCTCTGATCACTCTGCTATAGAAGCAATAGATACCTTAGCAGAACGTTATTTGAGTGCTGAAAAACGCTTACACCTTCGACATGTCAGTCCTGAGTGTAAACAATTATTAAAGAAAGCAGGCGGTCTATGTGAGGTCAATGTCATTGAAGATCCGACGTATCGTATTGCCGATGATAATTTAGGATAATTCTTGGCATCATTGATGGTTCTCACTGAAACATAATAAATGTCTTAAAAAACGGGCTTTATTAGACTTTTTAATAAAAGTACACTATTCTATAATGCTATTTATCTTTAGGAGCAATAAAATAGTGAGAGGTGGTAAACGTCGTGGTGCTGGCCGTCCCAAAGGAAGTGGTAAGTTTTCTGAATCAACTAAGGCTATTCGTGTACCTGAAAGTATGGTCAATAGAATTCTTGAATACGCGTATGCAGGTGGCTTCAAATTACCATTATATGAAAATAAAGTCTCAGCAGGTAGCCCAACGCCTGTGGATGATCATATTGAAGATATGATCGATCTAGGTAAATACTTAATACCCAATCCATCTTCTACTTTTTTTATTCGTGTTATTGGTTACTCCATGATTAATGCAGGTATTCAACCTGATGACATGCTGATTGTTGATCGTGATATTGAAGCAAAACATAATAAAATTATAATCGCTTCCATTAATGGTGAGCTTACGGTAAAACGTTTATACAATAAAGCAGGTCAAATTCGCCTGATGCCCGAAAACGATGAATTCAATCCCATTGATATTGAATCAGAAGAAAATTTACACATTTTGGGTGTTGTCACCAATATTATCCATACTGTGTAACTAAAATTATCAATAACTATTTTTTCAAATTGAGTCGACCAAAACACTAGGATAACATTATGTGGTTCAAAAACCTGAAAATTTACCGTTTTAACAAACCTTTTACAATTGATAGTGAACAACTAGAAGCACAGCTTCATGAAAAATCATTTCACCCTTGTGCTTCAACACAAGCTTCATCCTTTGGTTGGACGGCTCCACTAGGCAATTCTCAAGACAACAATAATACACAACTGACTCATACTATCGGTAAAACAACGATGTTATGTGTACGGTTAGAAGAGCGGATATTACCTTCTAGCGTTGTCAATGATGCTGTTAATGAAAAATTAGAGGCAATACAGCTTGAAACAGGTCGTCGTCCTGTGGGTAAATACAAACAAAGCATTAAAGATGAAGTTGTGTTGGACTTATTGCCAAGAGCCTTTACACGTTCTAAATGTACTTATGCTTATCTTGATCAAACTCATCAATTTATGGTTGTAGATGCGTCTAGTACCAATAAAGCAGAAGAACTGATCGAATTACTCAGGCAAAGTCTAGGAAGTTTTCCAGCAATTCCCTTAAAAACACAAACTCTACCCATTCTACTGATGACCAATTGGCTCAAAGGTAAAGACTTAAAAGATGATTTTTTAATTAAAGATGAATGTGAGTTAAAAGAATCGGATGAAGATGGTGCTATCTTACGCTGTAAAAGACAAGATCTTAATAGTGATGAAATTCAAATGCATTTAGACAGCGGTAAAGAAGTCACTAAACTAGCAGTCAATTGGAATGATACTTTAGAATGTATTTTACAAGATGACCTTATGATTAAACGTCTAAAGTTTTCTGATGAGCTTTTAGAACAAGCATCCAATGATGGTTCAGAGGACAGAGCAGCACTCTTTGATGCGGATTTTAATCTTATGACAGGTGAACTTGCACGTTTTATTCCACGTTTAATAGAAATCTTAGGCGGTGAACAATCATCAAACATAAAAAACTAAAAATTTAACTTTTCTTTAGCCTGTTGTGATTAAATGCTATGCTATATAGAAAAATTATCAATATTGAACCATGTGTCTCGACACATAAGGAATAAGCGTCCATGATACACAAATTTTTGTCTGTAAAGCTATTAATCATTATCAGTCTCACATTCAGCTCTATAGCTTTTTCTGATACTGATACCGCTACAAATTCTCAGCAAAATATTAGTCAGAAAGAATATGCAACAACCATTATCAAACTTAAAAATCAATTAAAAGAAAAACCTAAAGGAGCTCAATTACGCTATCAATTAGGAAATCTTTATCTCTTAGCAGGCAAAACAGAAGCGGGTGTAAAAGAATTAAAACGAGCCAATAGATATGCTCCTGAAGATATTCAAATCTTATTTCGTTATATTGATGGCTTACAAGCTTTAAATAAGTCCGATCAGGTGATTAATTTATTAAATACAAAATTATCAGAGACCCAACAAGAAAGTCTTAGACTCAATTACCTTGCTGTGGCTCATTTACAAAAACAAGATATTGCAGGTGCTAGAAGATTATTTGTACAATCCAATATATTAATAAAAAATCCTACTGCTTATAATGGTCTAGCGACTCTAGCAATTATGGAACAAGATTATACAGAAGCAAAAGAATTAGTAGATATATCCTTTGCTCTGGATGAAAAAGACACTAAAACATTACAAATACAAGCTAAACTTGCTAACATCAGTCAGCATCCAGAAGAAGCCCTAAAAATTTATAAACAATTAATCACGCTAAAACCTAATAATATTACTTATTATTTAGAACGTGCAGCCACTTTCGCTATACTCAAGAACAATAAACTCGCCCTAGAGGACTTAGAGGTGGTATTAAAAAGATCACCACTTCAGCCTCAAGCTAATTATATAAAAGCTCAAATTTTGCTACAAAAAAATGATTATAAAGGTGCTCATGAGGCAGCACAAAATGTTGTTAACGTTCTCCCTAATAATACACAAGTCACCTTTATTTTAGGAGCCGTTAATTTTGCTTTAAAAAATTACAATCAAGCAGAGGAATACTTAACAATTTATACCTCTAATTACCCTAAAAATTTAAAAGCACAAAATTTATTAGCCAATGTTTATCTCGCACAAAATGAGCCTGAGCAAAGTTTATTAATATTGGATACATTACCACAACATGATTTAAAGACTAGACCATTATTAATATTAACACTGACATCGTCTTATCTTCAAATAAATAAAATACAAAAAAGTATTGATATTTTACGTCAAGCTATCATTGATATTCCTGATAATCAGGAACTGAAAATACGCCTTATTTCTATATATTTTAAAAATGGTAATTTTGATTCTGCTGTCAATGAGTTAGAACAATTGAGTGCAAATCCATCTAATCAATTAAAAAAAGAAGAAACTAACTATTTACTGATTATTTCCTATATCAAAGATAAACAACTGGATAAAGCAGAACAAAAGCTCAAAACCTTATTGACTCAAACACCTGACGATAAAAAATTATTGAACCTTCAAGCATTAATTGAGCAAGTAAGAGGTAATTTTAAAGATGCCATCCGTCGCTATGAAAAAGTATTAAAGCAAGACAAAAACGATATTCCTGCTCAAATGGGTATGGCACGTATTTATGTATTACAAGAAAAACTAGACAAAGCAAAGCAGTATTTTCAACAGGTCATTGCGATTAATCCAAAAGAATATAAAGCTTATCTTGGACTTGTTGCACTGTCAGAAAAACAAGGTGATTCAGAAAAAACAGAGCAATATTTTTTAGATGCTTTAGATGAAAGTAAAGGAAATTCTGAGACTACACTGTTGATTGCAAATTTATTAAGTCAGTGGTATCAAAGTAAAAATCAACCCAAAAAAATCTTAAATCTGGCTCGAAATCTAGCAGCAACAAATCCTGATAATGAGAAAATACGATTTTTTTTAGTCAGAGCTCAAATTCTTAATAAAAAAGATCATCAAGCTGAGAGTACCTTAAAAGAAATTACCCATGCTGATCAACAAGATATTAAAAATCGTATTTTATTAGCTCAACTTATTGCCAAAGATAACAATCGACTGGATGAATCCTCAAAAATATTAGAAGAGGCTGAAAATATTGACTCTGACTCTTTAGCAATTTATAGTGCACAAAATCAATTATTGATTAAGAAACAAGAATATTATCAAGCACTTAAATTGGCTAAAAAAATTCAAGAAAAATATCCTGAAAGCAATGCGGGGATTCTATTTGAGGCACAAATCTATTATCTTAAAAAAAGCTATAAAAAATCCCTTGCTCTGTACCAAAAAATCTACAAAAAAACACCTAATAATAAACAACTTTTTTCAATTATTATCAATTTACTCATAAAAATGAAAGACTATGATCAGGCTATTCAATTATTAACCAAGGAAGCTAAAAAAAATCCTGAAGATATTAATAACTTATTTAGATTAGCCTCTTTGCTTCAAGAAAGAGAGCAATTTAAAAAAGCAGAAATGTATTATCAAGCTGTTTTGAAAAAAAATCCTAAACATATCATTGCATTAAATAACCTTGCTTGGATTATTATAGAAAAGGATCAAAAAGAAGCACTTAATATGGCAGAAAAAGCATATACACTTTCACCTGAATCTGCTTCTATTATAGACACTTATGGTTATTTCTTAGCTTTAAATAAACGCTATAAACAAGCGTTTGAATTATTAAAAATAGCAATAGAAAAAAGACCTGAAGATAATGATATTCAATACCATCTTGCTTTTCTTTATCATAAAATGGGTCAAAATAAAGAGGCTTTAAATATTTTAAAGAAAATTATAACGACTGATAATAATTTTCATGAAAAAGACAAGGCACAACAATTATACGATACCCTTAAATAATTTTTTGATAACACTAAAGAGGATTACCTTCTTAGTGTTATCCACGCTTTCTTATATAAGACTTTTATAAATTTAGGATATAAATGGATGTCTCAAACCGATCATTTAAGCAATAATACTGCATCATCCACCCTTACAATTATTCAACCCGATGATTGGCATTTACATCTTCGTGATGGCGATGGTTTGATGGCTATTGCACCTTTTACAGCTCGCCAGTGTGGACGTGCGATCATTATGCCAAATCTCAGTCCCCCTATCACCACAACACTACAGGCAAATGACTACCAAAAACGTATTTTAAGTGCGACTCAACAATACCCTAAATTTAAACCTTTAATGACTCTTTACTTAACCGATAATACACCACCTGATGAAATTGATCAGGCAATTAAGAGCGGTTTAGTATTTGCTGTAAAGCTTTATCCAGCAGGTGCAACTACCAATTCTGAAGCAGGTGTCACCGATCTTAAAAAATGTTATCCTACTTTAGAAAGAATGCAAAAATTAGGTTTACCCCTATTGGTTCATGGTGAAGTGACACATGCCAATACTGATATTTTTGATCGAGAAAAAATATTCATAGAACAACGTCTTATCAAACTTACTCAGGATTTTCCAGAATTAAAAATTGTATTTGAACATATTACGACCGCTGATGCTGTAGATTTTGTAACAGAAAGCTCTTCATTTATTGCGGCCACAATTACCGCACATCATTTATTAATGAATCGTAATGATATGCTTGTAGGGGGTATCAAACCGCATCATTATTGCTTACCTGTACTCAAGCGTGAAACACATCGTGAAGCATTGATAACAGCAGTCACTTCAGGTAACAAAAAATTTTTTATGGGAACAGATAGTGCACCCCACTCTCAAAAAAATAAAGAAAATAGTTGTGGTTGTGCGGGCATGTTTACTGCTTTTGCAGCAATTGAACTTTATGCCGAAGCCTTTGATCAAGTTGATTCATTAGAATCATTAGAACAATTTTCTAGCCTAAATGGTGCATTATTTTACGGATTGAAGGTAAATAGTGATAAAATCACTTTGCAACGTAAAAAATGGACTGTTCCTACTTCTTATCCTTTTGGTGATGATAACATTATTCCACTCAGATCAGGACAAACCATAAACTGGACATTGCTTTCTTAATAGTACCTATAAACCTAAAGTAATTTTTTATAAAGATAGAAATATGGCTAAAAGCAAGAAAAAAATGAAAGAAGAACTACCTGTTAAGGGTATAGCAGCAAGATTTCGTGGTTTTTTACCTGTTGTTGTGGATGTAGAAACTGCTGGTTTTAATTATAAAACAGATGCGTTACTTGAAATTGCTGCCACTTTATTACGTATGGATGAACAAGGCGATCTTATTTGTTGTGAAACTTACTCCTATAATATTGAACCGTTCAAAGGGGCAAATCTTGATCCTTCAGCATTAAAATTTACAGGTATTAATCCATTTAATCCTTTTAGAATGAACAAACCAGAAGAACATGTATTAAAAGAGATATTTCAGCCTATTCGCAGTGAATTGAAAGAAACAGGCTGTTCTCGTGCTATTTTAGTGGGTCATAATCCTACTTTTGATCTTAATTTTCTTAATGCTGCCATTGAACGTAATAAAATTAAACGGAATCCATTTCATAAGTTTAGCACCTTTGATACTGCAACCTTAGGTGGTTTAGCCTATGGACAAACAGTCTTATCTCGTGCTGCACAAGCTTCTGGTATGGAATGGGATGATGAAAGTGCTCATTCTGCTAAATATGATACCGAACAAACCGCTGAATTATTTTGTCGTATTATTAATCGTTGGCATAAACTGGAACGGATCGAAAAAGCTCAACGTTCACTTTAGATAATACCCTTGTTCTTAATATTTTTTAACACAATTTTCAACATAATAAGTTAAGGAACTTGTGACTTATTAAGAATAGGGAAAATTATCTTTTAATCGTGTTTTTGATACCATCATTATTTTAACAAAAGACGTTGCCAAGCAATAGATCGATCACCAAATACAAAAAAATTTGGATTGAGTAAAGAATCTTTAGTATTGTATCTTAATACTTTCATATTGGTGTCAGTAATTAACCCCCCTGCTTCTTCAACAATACATTGTGCGGCGGCGGTATCCCACTCAGACGTTGGACCTAAACGTGCATAAATATC
>JAGLFC010000135.1 GCA_023144715.1 Gammaproteobacteria bacterium
GAACCACATCCATTGTGTTTATTGGCGGCAAAAGAACTACAACAGCATTTAAACACCCAAACACAATGGCAACATAACTTTGGTCTAGGTGATGATCAAGATAATATCATTGGTAAAATGTTTGGTGTCTTAGTGGTGCAAAATGAGCAAAATGAAATTGGCTATCTCTCTGCTTTTTCAGGAAAATTAGCAGGTAGTAATCATCTTAAAAAATTTGTCCCCCCTGTTTTTGATCTCTTACAAAAAGAGAGCTTTTTTCTATCAGAACAAGCTGAAATTAATCAACTCACTACACAATTGAATATTCTAGAAAAAAATCCTAATATTGAAAAATATCACACTATTTTAAATGCTGAAATAAAAGCTTCAACCCAACACATCAGTGCAAAAAGAATACAAATAATTGAAGCACGTAAAAACAGAAAAAGACAACGACAAGCTGCTGAAAAAGACTTAGAAAGCCATCAGTTTTTACAACTTAAAGAACAATTGAGTAAAGAAAGTATTGATGCCAAAAAACAGCTTAAAGAACTGACTTCTTATTGGAATAAGCGTATTGAGTACGCTCAAGATCAGCTTAATTTACTCATAGATCCACTTTCTGATTTAAAACAACACCGTAAAAAACGCTCTGCTGCTTTACAAAAAAAGATTTTTCAGCAATACCAGTTTTTTAATATTAAGGGCGATCAAAAAAGTTTACATCATATTTTTATAGAAACCTCACAAAAAATACCGCCTGCGGGTGCGGGAGAATGTGCAGCACCCAAATTATTACACTATGCGTTTCAATGGAAGATGAAACCTTTGGCAATGGCAGAATTTTGGTGGGGAGCCTCCCCTAAATCTGAGATTAGACAACATAAAAATTTTTATGCGGCTTGTCATGGCAAGTGTAAGCCCATTTTAAAACACATGCTTGAAGGAATGTCCGTGGACGACAATCCTTTATTGATTAATCCTGCTCAAGAAAAAATCATTCGTATTATTTATGAAGATGATGTGTTATTAGTTATTCATAAACCTGAAGATCTTTTATCCGTACCCGGAAAAAGTATCAAAGATTCTGTGTATCAGCGTATCAAGCAAGAGTATCCTCAAGCAACAGGGCCTTTAATTGTACACCGACTGGATATGTCGACTTCTGGTTTAATGCTCATTGCATTGAATAAAGACACACACAAGCACCTACAAAAACAATTTATTAAACGTACTATCAAAAAACGCTATACTGCCCTATTAGATGGCTTAATCAAAGAAGATAAGGGATTTATAGACTTACCACTGCGAGTTGATTTGGAGGATAGACCACGGCAATTGGTTTGTTATGAACATGGCAAACCTGCCAAAACACAATGGCAAGTCATAGAACGTAAAAATATGAAAACGAAGGTGTATTTTTACCCTATCACGGGACGGACTCATCAATTACGTGTCCATGCGGCTCATGTAAAGGGCTTAGGCATCCCTATTGTGGGTGATGATCTTTATGGCACAAAAGCCAATCGCTTACACCTTCATGCAGACTTTTTAGAATTTCAGCACCCTATTTCTGGTCAATCAGTATATTTTGAAAGCCCCACAGATTTTTAGTATCTGCTCTTAATCGAGCCTTTTTTTAAGTACTTCTAACAGCCCTATACTGGCACTATCAACCATCGCAAACACATCATCAAAGCCAGTGGCTCCTCCATAATAAGGATCAGGCACTTCCTTTGACAAATACGTTGGTGCATATTCTAAAAATAAAGCAATTTTATCTTTATACTGCTCAGGACATGCTTGTTCTAATAAACCATAATTATCATTATCCATAGCAAGAATATAATCATAATAAGAAAAATCATGAGCGACGACTTGCCGTGAACGAATATAGTTTAAATCAATGCCATGTTTTTGTGCAGTGTCTTGTGAACGACGATCAGGTTTTTCACCAATATGATAAGAATGTGTCCCTGCTGAATCCACTTCAATAACATCAGTGAGTTGTTCAGATTTTACACGAGATTCAAATACACCATGTGCGGTAGGCGAACGACAAATATTGCCCATACACACAAATAAAATTTTAATTTTTTCTTTTTTCATGGTATCAATCACCTTGTATTTATTCTTATATTTATGCTAAATTGATTTTCAATATACTATATCTTATTTAGCTTGAATCTTCTTCTATTTTATAATGACTTCAAAAGAACACAATCAATGAAAACTAAGCTAACAAGTGTTATAAGTAGCCTTATTTTTTTTCTCTTTCTTTTTTCTGTGTCAATCGCTGATACTTTAATCATGAATGATGGTTCAATTTTAAAAGGAACGGTGATTCAGCAAGAAAAAAATACACTTAAATTTAAGACAAATTATGCTGGCATGCTTAACATAAAATGGAAACAAGTGAAAAGCTTAAAAACAGATAAACCTGTAAAAATCATGCTCGTCACTGATGAATTAATGACAGCTAATAAGGTTAATAATTTGAGCAATGATATTAGCCAAATTAAAAAAGAAGATAAACAAGACTATACTGAATTTCAAACCCATAATATTTCTTATATCAATCCTGATCCTTGGCGTTTAGGTAAGGGCTATAAATTTTCTGGTAGAGTAAATGCTTCTCTCAAATCTCAGCACGGTAATACCACTAAGAATGAATTTGATATAGATGGAGAACTCACTCTTAGGAGCTTAAAGGATCGTTATAGTTTTGTGGGTCAGTTAGAACATGATAGAACAGATAAAAAAACATCTTCTGACAATTGGATATTACACAATGAATACCACTATTTTACCAGTAAAACACGTTATTTGGGTGCATTAGTTTATTTTGAAAGGGATCGATTTACTGATTTGAATTTGAGAACCCTTGTAGGCCCTATTATTGGTAAACAACATTATGAAAGTACTGATCTCAATTTAGCGACCTCTGTTGGTATTGTTAAAGCTTATGAAGATAATATTGTTTCAAAAAATACAGACTATATGGGTACTGTTTGGAGTATCAATTATGATCATTTTTTATTTGATAAATGGACGCAATTTTATCATAGGCACACAGGTCTTTGGGATTGGGAAAAGACCGAAAAAGTCACTTTAGATTCTTGGACAGGTTTTCGTTTTCCTTTAAGCTCAGGACTCATTGCCAGTGTAGAAATAGAGTGGGAATATGATAGCGTTCCAAAAGAAACGATACATAAAAGTGATACCACTTATCGCTTTAAATTAGGTTATCATTGGTAAATTATTAGTCAATTTTTTTCGCACATTAATCATATTAAAATAACACCAAACAATGATATACTCCACCATATCCATTCAAATAATTTATCAGGAGTCTTTATGTTTAAAACACTTATCATTTTTTTATTACTGAGCATCTATGCAATACATGCTTCAGCACATGATTCAAAACAAGAAGTAGCAAATATTGACGATAAAATAGCGACTATTGAACCTAATATTGACGATAAAATAGCCAAAAAAATTGTCACGGATGTCTGCCAACATTGTCATGGTATCGAAGGTGAAGCCTCTAATGTGCTTTATCCACGTTTAGCAGGACAACATAAAAATTATATTATTAAACAATTGCATGATTTTCGCAGTGGTCAACGTAAAGGCACAATGAATGAAATGGCAAAAGATTTGAAAGATGATGAAATTGTTGCCCTTGCAACTTATTTTAGTGGTAAACCCACTCGTAAACATCGAGTACGCAATAAAGAATTTGCTCAAGTGGGTTGGTATATTTTTCATCGTGGTAATGAATATTCAGGTATTCCTGCCTGTGCAAGTTGTCATGGTGAAAATGGCGAAGGCTCTGATACCCTACCCCGCCTAGCAGGTCAGCATAAACGCTATGTGACGGATCAATTACAGCAGTTTATTGAAGATAAACGTGTTGATCCTATTATGCATTCCGTTGCCAAAAAACTCACTAAAATGGAAATCGAAGCGGTGGCGAGTTATGTGAGTGGTTTAAAATAATATTAAGACTCTAATGGATTTAACAAATCCATTAGTTCTTCTTGCGAAAATTGGGGACTTTTCTTTTCTAAGGATGGATTTTCATCATTCTTTTTATCTTGATAAAGTGCATCGGCTAATTTTTGTTTATTTTTTTGCATTTGCAAAATCTTTTCTTCAACCGTTTCTTCTGTTAGAAGCTTATACACAAATACAGGCTTGTCTTGACCAATACGATAAGCCCTATCGGTTGCCTGACGTTCAACGGCTGGATTCCACCAAGGATCATAGTGAATCACAGTATCTGCTGCGGTCAGATTCAATCCGACTCCCCCTGCTTTTAAACTAATCAAAAAAACTTGTGCATCGCCTTCTTGAAAATCCATAATAACTTCATCACGATTTCTTGTTTGCCCTGTTAATTTTGCATAATTAACATTCAATTTATTTAATTCATCCTCAATAAAGCCTAACATTTTGACAAATTGGGAAAAAATAATAATTTTTCTTCCCTCTTCCAGCATTTCTGGCACCATCTCCATTAACATTTCTAATTTTGCCGATACTTTGACGTCTTTTGCTTTGGTTAGAGATAATAACCTAGGATCACAACAGGTTTGACGTAATTTTAGTAAGGCATCTAAAATCATAATTTGACTACGTGCTAAACCCTTTTTACTGATTTCTTCACGAACTTTTTCATCCATTGCCAGACGGACTGTTTCATAAAGATCACGCTGTGTTCCTGATAAGGGAACGGTACGGATAATTTCTGTTTTTTCGGGGAGTTCTGTTGCCACCATTTCTTTAGTACGGCGTAACATAAAGGGTTTCACTCGTTTATATAATTGTTGCTGACGATCATAGTCACCTTGTTTTTCTATGGGGCTACGAAATAAGCGAGTAAAACGCTCCTGTGTACTGAGATAACCGGGCATTAAAAAGTGAAACAGTGACCAGAGTTCACCCAAATGATTTTCCATAGGGGTGCCTGTCATACACAAACGATGTTTAGATTTTAATTTAAAAATGACTTGAGAGGTTTTAGAACGAGCATTCTTGATATTTTGTGCTTCATCTAAAATAACAAAGTGATAGCTTTGTTGTTCATGAAATTCTTTATCTCTTAACATCAATGCATAGGTGGTTAAAATAATATCATATTGATTAATACTGTCAAAGTGATTGGCACGTTCAGAACCGTGCAATACTAATACATTGAGTTCAGGTGTGAATCGTTCTGATTCACGTCGCCAATTGCCCATCAAACTCGTGGGAGCAATCACTAATGTAGGTCGTTTATCTTCAATCAATTGTTGATTCTGTTGTTTTTCATACAATAAATGAGAAAGTGCTTGTACGGTTTTACCTAAGCCCATATCATCGGCAAGAATGCCATTAAATTGATATTCTCGTGTAAATTGTAACCAACTTAAACCATATTGCTGATAATCTCTCAGTTCTGCATATAAATTTTCAGGAGGCTGAACAAGTTCAATGCCTTTAAAATTTTGTATTTTTTGAGTCAATTTTTTTAATTGATCAGCACCCTTCCATTTAAGTTTAGGATCATTTAATAATTCACCCAATTGTAAGCCCTGATACTTACTAAATTCCAGATTGCCTTCATTATTTAAGGCATGTGTATCATACAGCTCAACCAATGTATCAAAAATACCCATAATTCTTTCTGAAGGCAGTTTAATCCAACGTGGATTATTTTCATCTTCTGATACGGGTAAAATAATAAAATCACGGGAGAGTATTCTTGATCTCATCTGTGCGGGATCTTTTTCAATTGATAAAAGCTCAACTAAAGAAGGCAATAAATTAATAGTTTTTCCATTGAGTTCAATGCCTAAACTGATTTCAAACCATTCACTGTCTTCTTTTTCTTCTAAATCACCGTACCATTCATCTGCTTCTTCAATTTGGAAGTGAAAGCTGTCATCAATATGGATACGCCAACCTTGTTCTTGTAATTTGGGCATGAGTTCATATTGAAAATCATGCCAATGCCACAAAGAGGCTGTCATAGAATCTGCTTTAATAGAGTGATCTAAGGGGCTAAAACCACTGATTCCTAAACGAGAAATACTGCTAAAATGATGTTCTGTTAATAAATTAAGACAGTGTTGTTCAAAAATAGAATTACGAATAATATGATAATGCTGTTGACCTTGTTCTTCTTGAGCCACTAAACGATAAGTGTTGCTCTTCTTTTCAGGTTGTATGATCTGACCGCCATAATCAAAACGCAGACTCAATAAATGCACACGATGTTTATTATTATCATCTGATATATTAACAGAATGCAGTTTTATATCAGCAATGGGCATTTGTTCAATTTTGATCATTTCTGAGCTTAATGTGACAGGCATGGGTATTTCATTTTCAGGCCATGATTGTAATAATTGCTCACTCACTTTTTCTGCCATTTTTTCGGGAATATCAGGGGCATTTAATAAGGTCATAATTTGCCCAGTCGCTAAACTTTCATGTTGTGCAATACCCATTTCATTATTTTTTATATCAATATAAAAAAATGATTGTAAACGAAATAATTTATCGGTTTGTTGAGTCGTTATCACTTGAGGACGATAATAATGATCGATATGATTCCATGATACTTTTAATGCTCGTTGTTCACCCCATTGCAAGGGTTGATTCAACTCTTGAGTCTGCCAAAATAAGCGATGAGTGGCTAATAATTTTTTTAGAGTCAGTTCACCAACATCCCCTTTCAGACTATACCCTCTGGATCGATAAAAGAGACCATTGCTTGTCATGCTATAGAGTAAGCCAGCAATTTCAATGTCTAATTCATTATGCTCAAATTTAAGATGTGAACTATAACCTTCAATTAAGTCTTCTATACTTTGTTCTCTTCCTTTACCAAAGCCTCCTTTTTTTAAGCGTCTGGCAACAATGGTAATCACCTCAAGACCTTTTTCTCCTTCATGGAGTAGATACAGTAGTATACTATTATAGACTGTCTGAGTCTGTGTAACAGATTCTGAGGACTTTTGTTGTAATTGGATGGATGATGAAGAATAATCAAAAGAATTTAACCAATTATCAACATCAATTTCATTTTGTTGACTATCAGAATGTGTATTATTAGCGTTCCCTATTTCTTGTTCTTGAGAAAATTGTAGCAAACTTGCTACCGCATGTTGACAACGAAAACCGACAGGGCAATCACATTCACCAATAATACTGGTATGTTGTGATGTTTTTTTTATATCAACCTGTGTACGATATGAAAATCCTTCATCAGCACACACATCAGATGTAATTTTTATATCATCATCAGAAAGACCTGAAGTTTTAATATCTGTAATCGTCACTTCTTTATTTTCAAAAGAAAGAGTGCCTCGTTCTAAGGTTGCCTGACTAAAAGAATTATTAATCGCAAGCTCTGAAATACCTAATTGTGCTAATTTAGCAATATAATCTTCATTCATAATCTAATAATTTCTTCCTTTAATCTTATCATCTACAGATTTTAATGATTCTTTCATATTTTGAGTAGGCGGTAATTGTTTGCCATCAAAAATTTGATTAAAACGCCATGTCATAAAATTAGGGGTTGTAATATAGGTTTTTTGCACAATAAATTCTAATACGCTTTTTAAACGGTACACGTGAGCAACAGAATCAATACGAATAATTTCATGACCCCGTTCATCAAAAGCAATCAATGTTGGGGTATAAAATAAATCCAGTTGTTCCGCCCATTGTTTAGCCGTAATTTTTTGACCGTCTGGGGTAATGACAGGGACATCAGAATGAATATCTAATTGCACACTATCAAAATGTGTTAACAGTTTTTTTGTTTCAGAAAATTTTAAGGGTGCTGAGTGTAAGACATCACACGCATGACAATCTTGCTGTTCAAAAAAAACTAATAAGGGTTGTTGTGCTGGAAAATGACTGCGATCTAACGCATAAGGTGGCGACATAAAAAAATCTTTATCATTCATATCTGATAGTTCAAATTTAGGCGGTGGATCAGCTCTGACCATATATTCCCGAAAAGATTCTTCCTTATAATAACCGCGTTCTACGTATTCCATTGCGGCACGAAATTTATAAGGGGGATAAAAGCCTCTTAACATCAATGCTTGTTTTCCTTGAGCATCGTAAAAAATCAAAGAAGGTGTAAAATTTGCATTTTCTCTCAATGCAAACTCCCGTTCTGTCATGACTTGACCATCAAGTGTAGTGACTTCATTGCTCCCCCAGATATTAATCGGTATCACATCAAAGTTTTTTCGAGTATAGGCTTCAATATCTTTTTGCCCAAAATCTTTATCAATCAGTGCCTGACAATAAGCACAATGCTTTTGCCCAAAATATACAATAATACCTTTTTTTCCAGCATTCACCGCTTCTTTTATATCTTCGGATAATTCTAAAAAACTCTGTTTAAACCAGTCTGGATAGACAATTTCTGGAATAACGGGCTGATCATCAAAACCATTTTCCCAATCATCATCGTCCTCTATCGCAAAGACACTTTGATTAAAACCAATAGTCAGAATAAATAGACTTATAATTATAATTTTATACTTTTTTAGCCATATTCTATTAAACATAATAATCTCCCCTCCATTTAATAATATGGCTTATTATAAAGCAATTTTTTTGTTATACCTTGTTTATATAAGCGTTTTAATCTTTTCCTTCATTAGCAAGTGCTTTTTCTGTAATTTCTTTGTAAAGATTCACCACTTTTATAAAAATAACTTCTAGGTCTTTATCACCTGAATTTTTTGCCAAATGTTCATTTTTTTGGGTATCAGAAAAAACTTCTTCAAGATATTCAATATCATAATTCGTTAACTTTTTATTATCATCCAAACCATCTCTTATTTCTATTAAGCGTGGTAAACGTTGATCACACATACGCTTTAATATTACGGCGATCATACCTTGATCTTTATCACTGCTAGTCATTTATTATTACCTTATTGTTAAGTTATTTTTATTGTATTATAAATTGTTAATTTACCAGTTTTCCTCTAATAATTCAAAATGTTCCTGTGGGTGCAAACAGGCGGGACAAAATTCTGGAGCGTCTTCGGCTTCATGCAAATAGCCACAATTTCGACAACGCCACACCACCTTCCCCTCTCTTTTAAACACCTTACTTTTGACATAATAATCTTTCTAACACACGTTAATTTAAAAGTCATCTCTACTGCTTCACAAAAAAGACAAATGCTTAAAACTCTACTAAAAGAATAGCAGAATCTTTTTATATTACCACTATGGAATATTTTTTATCATAAATATTTATTATTGACATTAAGAAACAATATAAGGTATAAATTATCGTATTATTCACTCACATATCATTATCATAAGAGCCATTAATATGTCAAAAAAAATAGTCACACAGGCTGAACTTTGCAAAGAAATTAAATTCTTTAGCCAACAACAACAAACCTTAATACTGGCCAGTCAATCAGAAGAAAATGAGCCTCTTGCCAGCTATGCACCTTTTATTGAAAATGAAGAGTCTTGTTTTTTTCTTTTACTCAGTAATCTTGCAGGTCATAGTGCTAATTTACATTCTCATCAAGAACAACAGAGCCTTGTTTCTGTGTTATTAATTGAAGATGAACAGTCAGCACGCAACATCTTTGCTCGCAGGCGTTTAAGCTATTCCTGTCGCGTCAACATTTGGTCAAGAAAACACCCTCAATGGCAACAAACAATTAATACGCTACAACACAAGTTTGGTAAAACAATTGAAGTATTAGCTCATTTGGAGGATTTTAATATTTATTGCCTTAGCCCTCAAACAGGTCATTATGTCAGAGGTTTTGGGCAAGCGTATGAATTACATGATATTGGCAATCATAATTTTTCTGTCTCCACCATTAAGTAAAAATTAAGACAAAAAAAAGTGTTAATTCCCAGTAGAGAATTAACACTTTTTAGACAACTATTTATTAAATTAATAAAATTAATTCAATAAATTATCCACCAAACGCATCTGTAGTGACGTTATTAAACCATGAGTAAGCGTATTGTACTTCACGTGCTCTCATTTCTGGAGAAGAATCTAATGGTGTTAAACCACCTGATCCTTCAACATTTTGGATTTTTGTACCATCAAAGTTATATACCATCGCTACCGAAATACCATCATTAGGTGCAAGTACACTATAACAAGTATTCACTAATGCTGGAATACCAGGCTTCTTACCCTGTAGACTCGCAACAATTGCAGCCGCACAGACTTTTGCTTCTGAGTTAGCCGCATAAGCAGATTTAGGCATTGGTGAAGCAACACTCGCATCACCAATCACATAAACATCTTTGTGTATGGTTGATTCAAATGTTTGCTGATTCACAGGACACCAGCCCTTATCATTCACTAAGCCAGCAGTAAAGGCAATTTTACCTGCAACTTGAGCAGGAATAATATTAATCACATCCGCTTGATACTCATCAACACTACCAATAACAGTATTGCTCTTAGCATCAACGCCTTCGATAATACCGCCTTCAGCACCTTTAACCCACTCGATCATACTGTTGTCAGTACCATAACCGTAATGTCTTTCCCAACCTTGTGTAAACAAGCCTTGCTTAGAGAATTTATCTTTAGCATCTAAAATAAGAATTTTAGATTTAGGCTTATGTTTTTTGAGGTAATCAGCAATTTGACAGCTACGCTCATAAGGTCCAGGAGGACAACGG
>JAGLFC010000136.1 GCA_023144715.1 Gammaproteobacteria bacterium
GTAAGGCAAATGCAACCATAATTAATGCCACGAGTAAGACTGCCATTAAAGCCTGTAATAGCCAACGCATATAGTGAGAACGCTCAACAACATAATGCATATTATTTTTCTCCTTCTTTTAATTTATTTGAAGGAATCACTGTCGTCAGTCCCAGTGACTTCCATAACTGCATACCACCTCGATAATATTTTAATTTGTGAGCAGGATAGCCATATTGAATTAAGTTTTTGATTGCTTGTGGAGATTGCTCACACCACGGACCATTACAAAATAATAAAAGATTTTTAGCGGTACTATAATCTAATGCCCCTTTTTTATTCATAACAGCTCCTAAAGCTAACATAATTTTATCCATATTGGGATTTTCTACTTTAATCACGACAAAAGGAATATTTAATGCTCCAGGAATTGTTTCTGCTTGATACCAATTAGGCATACGAGCATCCACTAATAAGCCTTTTTCTTCCTTCACATCATTAAGTAAAAAATCAATCAATTCAAGTTCAGCATAAGTATCAACATCAGGAGCAATATGAAGTGGTTGAATACAAAAAGGAGGGCAGGCACGTGATGTTTTTGTAAAATCATCAACCAACCGATTATTAATATCTTGAATACGTTGCAAACGGACAGGTGTGCCACTATGTTTAACCTCTACATAAGGCATATTTGGGCTAATACTCACTGGATAGAGTTCTTTCCCTTGACTAATATGGGTAGCCAATAACACGCTCAAAGTGACTATTAATTTTAAAAGATTAAAGTGATGAATCACCTGAGTACCCCTATTATTTCATATTTTTATAATAATGATTATAGTGTGAAAATTAGAAAAAATCTGTTTATCTCACGGTCGATTGTTTAGCCTTAAAAAAATTCTATCTAATGATAGGACAATAGTCTCAGTCAATCAGTATTTTAGGCTATTATTTAATTTTAATAAATTATTCATTGTAAGTATAATATTTTGCTCCTCCATCCATAAAATAATATTCTTTAATGCCTTTTTCTTCTAAATAATATTGCAACCACCTTACTTGCTTGCCTGCCTGATCATAGGCTAAGAGTCTTTTATTTTCTTTTACCGCCCTATTAAGATAGCGATTAAGCTTTTTAGTCTTATCTAAAGGAACGGATTTATCGGCTAATAAAAATAAACCTGTGCCTCTACGCTGATTTAAATCACGGACATCCAATAGTATTGAATCTTTTATCAGTGATTCAAATTTTTGAAGAGAGACAAAATGTTTTTTAAAATCAGATTTAGAGATTAAAAGGCTAGGATCAACGGGTGTTTTATTGAGTAAGGTTGCCTCTTCTGGGTACTTAATTGTCCACTCAAAAACACCCGCATCAAATACTAAAGCATTTGATAGTTGAGACTCAATTGCTGCTTTATATGACTTCATGCACCGACGACCATTACAATAAAAAACAATCGTTTTTCTGGTCTTACCCGCGACAGCAGTAATGTTATCAAAAAAATTATCTTGACTTAAAGGGACATTAATGGCTTTATTAATTTTTATGATATTGTATTCAAACTGACTTCGAGTATCAATAATTGTATATTCATCATTCATATAGCCTGTATATAAATCATCTAATGAAATATAAGGAACATCAGGATATTTTTCACGTCCTGGAAAGCCTTCAACTGCATAAACAGAAGAAAATGAGAGTAAGCATAATAAAATAAAAACTTTTTCTAGCGTCATAAACTTTAACCTTATTTTTAACCGCACCTAACAAGTGGTTACTCATAATACCTTTAAATAGATATTTTAGTGATGACCGTCTAAAGATTAGACAATTTAATGATTTTTTTCAAGAAAAAATCTTAAATGTCCTTTAATTGATGGATAGGTGATGTGTTATTTTTTTATGCACAGAGCAAAATAACCATTAATGGCTCATCGTTATAGTATGATTTGACCTTCATAAACAAAACTAGCCGAGCCTGTCATCATGAGAGAATGCTCACCTTGTTGCCATTCTATTTGTAAATGACCCGCATCTAATATGACTTTTACTTTTGTTGCTAACCTGTGTTGAGTAATACCATTTGCAACTGCAGCAGATGCCCCTGTACCACAAGCCAACGTTTCACCAGCACCTCGTTCATAAACACGTAATTTGATTGTGTGTTGATCAATAATTTGCATAAAACCCACATTAACTCGATTAGGAAAACTAGGATGAGATTCCAATAACTTGCCTATTTCTTGTACAGGATACTGTTTTAAATCATCTACTTTTATCGTAATATGAGGATTACCCATAGATACAGCAGAAAATTCTATTTTATCTATTGAATGATTAATACTCTTTTTAAGGGCAAGGGTATAAATATTTTTGGTCTGAGAATCATTGTCTGATGGAATAAAAGGAAGTGTCTCTGGACGAAAGTCTGGTTTGCCCATATCGACAATCACTTCATCTTGATGAGTCAGCCATAATGTGATCAAGCCAGTATAGGTCTGTACGACAATAGTGGTTTTATCGGTTAGATTTTTTTCTTTTACAAAACGAGCAAAACAGCGTGCACCGTTACCGCATTGCTCTACTTCACTGCCATCTGCATTAAAAATACGGTATTTAAAATCAATGGTATGCTGCTCAGAGGCTTCAACCAACAACAGTTGATCACAGCCTACGCCAAAATGTCTATCAGCAAGAAAACGCACTTCTTCGGCACTTAAATCAATTTTTTGTGAAATAGCATCAATCACAATAAAGTCATTGCCCAGTCCGTGCATTTTGGTAAAATTTAATTGCATGAGTTTCTTTTTACATTATTAATCAATCGGTGTACGATCAATAAAAAATCAATTATTGAGTTCTTAAAGAAAATACGCATGCTTAATTTTACCATACTACCACCTTTATCACTCTATATTCATTACCCTTGGTGTGTTCAGAAATGCCCTTATTGTGATTTCAATTCTCACACATCATCCTGTCATACTTCTCAACAACGCGATCAAAATTACATCCATACCTTAATTTCTGACTTAGAACATGAATTACCTTCTGTTTGGGGTAGAACAGTACAAAGTATATTTATTGGAGGTGGCACACCTAGCTTGATACAACCAAAGCACTTACAACAATTATTAAGTGCAATCCACGCTCGAATTAAAGTGTCTCCTATGGCAGAAATTACTATGGAAGCCAATCCAGGTACTGTGGATCAGGTAAAATTTTCAGAGTTTCGTGATGTGGGTATTAATCGTCTTTCTATCGGTATCCAGAGTTTTAATGATCAACTATTAAAAAAAATTGGTCGTATCCATAATGCCCAACAAGCACGACAAGCCATTGAGCGTGCAAAACAGTCGGGTTTTGATAATATTAATTTGGATCTTATGTATGCTTTACCCAATCAAACACTGGATGACGCATTGAGTGATATACAACAGGCCATAAATTTTGATACGTCTCATCTTTCACATTATCAACTCACCTTAGAACCTAACACTCTTTTTGCTCATCAACCACCTAAATTACCTAATGATGATTTGAGTTATGATATGCAGATTAAATGCCAACAACTACTCACTCAAGCAGGCTTTGAACATTATGAAGTATCTGCTTATGCACAAAAAAATCAGCAATGTCGCCATAATCTTAATTATTGGCAATTCGGTGATTATTTAGGTATAGGTGCAGGTGCGCATGGAAAAATCAGCGATGCCTTCCAACAAACGATTACACGTCGCTGGAAAGAAAAACATCCTTTATCTTATATGGGAGAAAATATAAGAGAAGAAAAACAACAACAAAGCTCTACAAATATAGAAAATTCATCTATGATTGGTGGAGAGCAGATACTTTCTGAACAAGATATTGGTTTTGAATTTATGCTCAATAGCAGTCGTCTCATCAATGGCTTTGATAGTCCATTATTTTTTTCTCATACTGGTTTGCCATTGACACAGATTAAACCAGAATTAAATAAAGCAGTTGAATTAGGTCTGATACAATGGCATCAGAACCATATAAAACCAACACAACGGGGGCTTCAGTATCTCAATGAATTACAAGAACTCTTCTTATAAACACAAGGACTGTTGTCAAACATCAGGCTTAAATAACAATTCGACCAATGATCGTTATCAATATGTTCATTATTGTTACACTAATGAAGCAGTGCGTAATATTGATTTTCAAATGGTGGATCAAGGCTTTGTTGAAAACAGCTATATATTAATGCTTCGTGCTGCTAAATCTTTATCAGATTTTATTGGGCATAAATATTCAAAAAGTAAAAATATTACCATTGTGTGTGGAGCAGGTAATAATGCAGGTGATGGTTATGCACTCGCACGTTTACTTAAATTACAGGAAAGAGAACCCACAATTAATGTACGCTTGGTGTCAGTGATTGATCCTGAAAAACTTTCAGGCGATGCTCACTCAGCCTATTTAGATTGGTTAGACTGTGATGGCACAGTCACATTAATAGCAGAAGCTCATTTTTCTGCTGCTGATTTAATTGTGGACGCGCTGATAGGCACAGGCTTAAACCGTGCCTTAGAAGATGAATGGTATGATGTGGTGGAAGCCATTAATGCAAGTTGTAAACCTGTCTTATCCGTTGATATTCCATCAGGTTTGGATACAGATACTGGTGCAAGTCATGGTATTGCGGTAACAGCGGATCATACGGTCACATTTATTGGTCAAAAAATGGGTATGTATACTGCGCAAGCACGCTATTATTGTGGCAAAATTCACTTTGCTTCATTAGGTGTTGCTGATATTCTTTATGAGCAAATTGAACATCATGCTATTTTGCTAGAATGGAATAATCTAGTGAAGAAATTGCCTTGCCGTAATCCAATTAGTCATAAAGGCGATCATGGTCATTTACTCATTATTGGAGGTGATTATGGTATGGCAGGTGCTTGCCGTATTGCAGGTGAAGCAGCTTTAAGATCAGGTGCTGGTTTAGTCTCTATTGCAACTAGAAAAGAAAATGCGAATGCCATCACAGGTGCACGTCCTGAATTGATGGTACATGGCATTGAAAATGCTGATGATTTAGAACCCTTGTTGGAAAAAGCAACGGCTATTGCTATTGGTCCTGGACTGGGTACAAAAAAATGGGGCGTGGCATTATTGGATAAAATCATTAAATTTATTAAACACCAATACCGTTCAGATAAAAAAAATATTCATTGTGTTTTTGATGCTGATGCTCTCAATATTATGGCTCATAATAATTTAGTGATTCAAAGTCAGGATATTATTTATACCCCACATTTTGCCGAAGCAACACGCTTATTAAAATATCGTTCCATTAAGCCTACTACAGACACTAATCGCTTTGATATGATCCTAAAACTACAAGAAAAATATCATGGTACTTTTGTCTTAAAAGGAGCAGGAAGCTTAATTAATATTACTGATGATATTGCTATTTGTCCTTATGGTAATGAAGGTATGGCAAGTGCTGGAATGGGTGATTCTTTAACCGGTATTATTGGGGCATTATTGGCACAAAATTTATCAATTATAGACAGTGCCTGTTTAGGGGTTTGTCTTCATGCTAAAGCAGGTGATCAAGCTGCTAAAGAAGGAAAAAATGGTATGTTAGCCAGCGATCTTTTCCCTACAATACGTAATCTTATGAATCATTAAAGTCATTATGTTATTATCTGTTCCACATTATTATGTATGGAGCATTATGACTATTATTTTTTCTAAACCGCTTGCGGATTCAAAAGACTATCCCCATCCCATTATTAAAGGAATGACTGATTTTAAGTGGGGTAATCTTCTATTTAAAAAAACCGCTTATACATCAGATTCTAGTTTTTTTTCAGTGAATGGACGTACAGGTTTAGCGATTATTGGACAACACCTAAAACTAAAAACAAAAGATACTGTTTTACTCCCCTCTTATAATTGTTTAGGTTTAGTCGAACCTTTTGTTTGGCTTGGGGTCAATATACGTTTTTATAAGCTCAATAAAGATTTATCGGTTGATATTGAGGATTTTAAAAATCAATTAGATGACACTGTCAAAGTGTGCGTTTTTGTTCATTTTTTTGGATTTTTACCTGATTTTTCTAAACTAAGTCCCTTATTAAAAACCTATAAAAAAATAGTCATCATTGAAGATTGTGCTCATAGTTTTTATTCTCCCAATACCGATAATAGTCAAAACATGGGCGATTATTCTGTCGTCAGTTGCAATAAATTTTTACCCACCCATGAAGGCAGTATTGTCTATGGAAGTACTGCCAACAATATGAATCATACCGCATTACACTCTTCTTTATTAAGCGACTTTAAAATTTTATTAAATGCTTTACCCTTAGTACCTAAGAGTATTAATATGATCAGGACGTTACTGTCTACTTTTAAAAAACAGGCTCATCAAACAATAGAAAATCAACAATCTGTACCCAAAGATGATTCACTATCATTTCGCTATTTTAACCCCAGAGAGACACACACAAATTATTCTCATATTAATAAATTGATTGTAGAACATTCTAATCATAAAAAAATTAAACAAAAAAGAAGGGATAATTTTAAATTTCTACTTCAAAATTTAAGCAATATAAAAACAGGTGTGCCATTATTTTCAGTTTTACCTGATAATACTATTCCTTATGTATTTCCTTTTGTTCTCAATAATATTCAATCATTCGATAAGATAAGAAATAAGGGATTAGCTTTATTTCGTTGGGAAGAATTAGCAGAAAATGATACATCCAGTGATTGTTCTGTCAGTCAGTTTTATCGTGATCACCTTGTACAAATACCCTGCCATCAAGATCTGAATCAAACTGATCTTGATCAGATTATTATTATTATCAAGCAATGTGCCATTGAAAAACCATAAAAACAGACGAACACTGAGGCTTATTCATTATAAAAGTGGAATAAAAATAAATTATTCCACTATATGCGTGCCTCTACAAACTTTGAAGATTACGCTCTACATTGTAGTATGATTGACTTTCAGGTGGTAATTGCGGTAATAATATTTCCCAAAATTGTTTTGCTCCCTCTTTATCACCTGCTGCTCGTGCTAAAGAACCCCCTAAGAATAAAGCATCCAAATTTTGTGGGTTGTTATCCACCAATTGTGCAAATATAATACGTGCTTTCTCTAATTGCTCAGGTAACTTAGTTTTCATCACCGCATCAGAATACGCCATTAATAAATTTGCATCAGCACCATTTAGCTCCACCGCTTTAGCATAAGCATTGGCAGAATCCACATCTCTATTCAATACCCCATAAGATTTACCTAATGACTGCCAACCTTTAGCATCATTTGGATTTTCTTTCACTCGTTGTTCAACACGAGCCACCATAGAGGCAATAAAAGCTTGCTCTTCTGCTGTACCTGTTAATTGCTGATTTGGGGCAGGGCCTTTTTGTGGCACAGATGCTGGTGCTGGTTGAGTATTGGTCGTTGCTGTATTTTTGGTAATATGAGCATTTGCACCACCCTCACTTTTAATTTTATTCAAATAAGTTGTCACAATATTCGCTTGCTCACCTGTAGGCGGTAAAAGTGTTAATAAATGTGTCCAGTGTTTAATAGCCAGATCCTTATTACCCGCATCATAATCAAGAAATCCCACAAACCATAACGCATCAGCATTATCAGGATCAGCCTCTAACATTTTACCAAGCATCACTTGTGCTTTCAGATACGCTTCTTTTTCACCAATTTGCATCAAAGCTTCAACATAATCGATCTCTAACTCAGGCATCTCCTGATCACTTTTACCCTGTTGCACCAACACTAAGGCTTTTTGATAGGCATCAGCCGCATCAGCATGACGTTTTAAAACCACATAAGAACGTCCCAACATACTCCAACCCAACGCATTATCAGGATTTTCTTTTAACTTATTCTCTAAAGATGTCACCATAGAAGCAATATCTGGCACTTGGTTTTGAGCGCCTGTACCGTGCATTTTAGGCTGTGGTTTGGCAAAAACAACCTGCTCATAATTATCAGGCATAATAAATAGATAAATCACCATTGAAAGCACAGGTACAAACACTAAAAAACTCACCGCCAACTTTTTGGCACTACCACTAGAAAGTTGCGTTAACTCTTTAGAAGCCGAACCCTCAGCATCTTGAAGCAAACTATGCTCTATTTCATTTTGAGCCTGAACACGCCCCGCTTCATCCAATAAACCATTGTTAAAATCCTGCTCTATTTGAGTCTTTTTTTGCTCATATAATTCAATATTTAATGCCTTACGCTGATTGGCTTTCTTTTGTTTTTCTGACATATCACTGTCTGAATACGTTTTAAATAATGGTCTGATTAATAACGCTAACGCCACCACAACCAAACCTACACTAATTGCCCATAATACCCACATACTGAGTTACCTTTTATCTGTTCTTATGCTTTTGAATTATTGTTAAGGATGGCTTGCAACTTTTCTTTCTCTTCATCAGAAAGTGTTGTACTATCCGCATTTGTATCACTTTTATTTGCATTAATTTTCTTTAATAAGACAAAAATCCCAAAAAACATTAACACAAAAGGACCGCCCCAAAGTAGCCATGTTTGTGCCTTAAACGGTGGATTATACAAAACAAAATCCCCATAACGTGCCACCATAAATTCCGTCACTTGTTCTTTATTATTCCCTTGCTTGAGCATCTTAGCCACTTCACGACGTAAGTCATTTGCTAATTCTGCATTAGAATCAATTAAATTCTGATTTTGACACACTAAACAACGCAACTCTTCTGACAATTCAAGATAATCACTTTCAATCTGAGGATCATCAAACACAATAGGCTCTTTAGGTTGTCCTATAGGCCCCGCTTGTAAAACCAATGGAAAAAAACAAAATAACAAAACAATCAATAAAGATAATCGAGATAATTTCAACATTATGCCTCTTCCTGTAATTGTGCAATCAAAGGTAAAATTTTATCCGTAATATCTTCCTGATAAACAGGTCCTGTATGCTTATAACGAATCAGTCCCTTTTTATCAATTACAAAAGTCTCGGGTGTCCCATAAACTCCCCAATCAATCCCCGCTCGCCCCGTAATATCATGCGCGCTCTTCACATAAGGATTTCCATAAAGACTCAACCAACGACGTGCGTCAGGTAATTCATCCTTATAATTAATGCCATAAATCTTAACCCCTTGCTTCGCAATATCATTCAACAACTTATGCTCCGCACGACAAGACACACACCATGAAGCCCAAATATTGACCAATGACACCTCACCCACCAGATCCTTATTGGTAAAATTCCTTAAAGGATCTTCCACCGTCGCAATAGAAAATACAGGCACAGCCTTACCAATCAAAGGCGATGGCACATCACGCACATACTTAGCCTTCACCAAACCAACGACCAATAATACGACTAACAAGCCAAAAATTATTAGGGGAGTCATAAATTGTTTTTTCATTATAAATTACTCTATATGTTTAATTCTTTTGATTTTGCTTTCAACACTATTCAAAC
>JAGLFC010000137.1 GCA_023144715.1 Gammaproteobacteria bacterium
TTAAATTTTTATGTGACAAATGAAATAAACACTAACAATATATTAACCATTTGAATATAAAGGAGAAATATTTTTTCCTTGGGCAATAAAACCTGTTAATTTTTTTGGTAATTTTAATAAAATTTGCTCTGCTTTACGTTTTGTAGGCAGTGTAGCAAAGACACATGAGCCAGTGCCTGTCATCCGTGCTGGTGAAAATTGATTTAACCATTGCATTGTTTCTGCTACTTCTGGATATAATTGGCTCACAATCGATTCACACACATTACTACCCTTCCCCATAAAAAAATCATCCATAGTTATGGGGAGACAATTTCTTTGTAAATCAGGATTAGAAAATACTTCCGCAGTTGAAATATTGATAGAAGGAATGACAATAATAAACCAAGGTTCATCGAGTTCAATGGCAGTCAATTGATCGCCAACCCCTTCCGCCCAAGCCGCTACACCATGCACAAAAATAGGTACATCAGCCCCTAACTGTACACCTAATTGTGCTAGAGTGTCATTATCTAAATTTAATTTCCAAAGTGTGTTTAATGCCACTAAGGTTGTTGCCGCATCACTACTACCTCCACCGAGTCCTCCACCCATCGGTAAACGTTTCGTAATATTTATTTGTGCGCCTAAAGAGCATTGTGTGTATTGTTGCAGTAATCGAGCCGCTCGTACCACTAAATCATCTTCTGGTTGAAGACCAACAATAGGATTATTATGTAAAATTTCATTATGCTTTAATACATGAAAATACAGCTCATCAGAATAATTCAAAAATTGAAAAACAGTTTGTAATTCATGATAACCATCTTGTCTTTGACCTGTGATATGCAAAAAATGATTCACTTTTGCAGGGGCTAACCATATCTTATTACTCATCGTTTTCTATATGCCAATTTGTCACAATTAATTTTATTTTCATATTTTTACTGATTGCAATAATTTTTTTAGGCAATAGAACAACTTTCCCTAAGGGATAATCAACAGACATTCTTTTGGCATATTCAATCTGCCACCCTGATTGAATGATTTTCTTAATATGTTGTTGCTTATTATAATGAATCTCAGTAGGTATATTTGGATCACTTTGTCCGTGTAACCAATACTTTAAAGAAGTGACAGGAAATTTCCAGCCTGTTTCTTGATAGATAAGCTGTTCTAAATTATGACCAACTTTTTTAGCTTTAGGTGTTTCTAATACTATTTGATTATTTGTTTGACTGACTTGTAACTCAGTTTCGCCTAAAGGTCCTGTAAAACTGATTTGAAAATCATCATATTTCTGAACCCAACGAAATTTTGCGTACCAATTATTTTCTTCATTCGTAAGACTGATACGACCATTAATCGTCCAAACTTGAGCAATATCTATATCAGGTGATTCTATTAACGGTACATTTTTTTGCTCTTTTGCTACATTACTACAGGCTGATAAAAATAATACAATTAATGCAATAAATAATTGTTGTTTAAGATATTTTTTTTGAATTTTATTATTAATCAGCATAATTTAAATAGTGTGCCATTGTTGTTTTTAAAACAGCATGTTCGGGATGTTTTTTTAATGCTATTTGCCATATTTGAGTTGCTTCACCCGTCTTTCCTATGACCCAGAGAACTTCTCCATAATGGGCTGCAATTTCAGGATCAGCATCCTTATCATAAGCTTGTTTTAAATAATGAACAGCTTGATCGGGTTGATTCATTTTATACAAAACCCAACCCATGCTGTCTAATATAGCCACATCATTGGGCTTGAGTGTTAAGGCATGTTTAATATATTGTAATGCTTCTTCATAGCGAGTCGTTTTATCAGCCAAAATATAGCCTAAAGCATTTAATACCTGAGCATCATCAGGATCTTTTTTTAAGATAATATGAAGATCTTTTTCTAAAAGATCCATATAACCAAATTTATCAGCCAACATTGCACGACCATAACGAATATCATAATTATCAGGCTCAAGTGCTAATGCTTCACTATAAACCGCATACGCTTTTTGATAATCATCCATTTGTGCATACACTTCTGCTTTGAGATGAAGTATATCAACTGCCTTTTTACTGCCTTGTTCTGCATGTTCAAGCAATTTAAACGCTTGATCAAATTTTTTCTGTTTGCTATAAACAAGAACTAAGTTTTGATAAGCTTCAAAAGTATATTTACCACTACTGACTCGTTTAAACCATCGTTCAGATTCTGCATAATTATTTCTACTGACTTCAAGTTGCCCAATAAAGTAAGCAGCTTCACTAGCATATAATTTATGAGAATATAGGCGTTTAAGATATTTTTTTGCATCATCTAAATTACCTATCTCTATAGATAAAAGACTAATTGTAAACAGCATTTCTGGTGATAGTTCTTTTTTTGCTAATTGATGAATTTCCTGTTCAGCCTGTTGATAATTGTTATTGACTGTCAATAAACGAGCAAGTTCTAATCTAAAAGCAACATTATTGGGCAACTCTTTTAATATTGTTTGCAATACTTCAATTGCCTGTGACATTTTCTTTTGTTTTTTTAAAAGATCAATTTTTAATCTTAATGCACTCATATTGTTAGGATCTTTACTTAATATGTTTTCTAAATAATCTTTTGCCTTAGGATAATCAGAAAATTTAATCGCTAATCTTGCCTGATAAACCTTAACAAGAATTTGTTTATCATATTGATCAGTGACCTGAGAAAAAATATGGGTGGCACGTGTTTGATCATCAATTGATTCGACAATAGTAGCCACTTGTTTAAGACCATCGTTTATATTATCACTCAAAGTAATAATTTTCTTTAAATACACAATAGCCTGCTCATCTTTCTTTTGTGAAATTAAAGAAGAGGCATAAATCTGCTGTACATCATTATTATCAGGTTCTATCTTGGACCATAATGCAACAGATTTAAAAGTTTGCTCTTCATTTTTGGAAAATAACGTTACTCGTGTTGCTTTTCTTGCTAAACGAGCATCCTGTGTCATTTGTGCAGAAGCATAATATTTCTCAAATGCTAATTCATAGTCATTACGCTGCAAAGCTATTTCAGCGACTAATAAATCATAAAGTAACGTTGCTGTAAATTCTTGAACGACACTCACTTTTTTATCTGGGTGGTTAGTTTGAAGGGGAAGCACTTTGACTTCATGTTGTTGTTTTTCTGGTATAAGTAAAATAGTTTCATTTTGACTTATTTTTTTATGTGCATCTATCGCACAACTACTTATAAATACATTTATTATCAATATAACAAATATTTTGGATGTTATAACATATTGAACAGACATTTTTTCTCCGAATTAATGCATATAATTCATTAATTCACTTAATTTTCTTTTATTATAAAGTCTTATACTATACAATTTTTCTTTTTTAAGAAAGAAATTATTGTATTTAAAATACATAATTAATTGTTTACTTAATTTTAAATAACCCAAGTTAAATTTTGCTTAATTTTCAGTTGAGTATCAGTGACTAATTGTGATTGTTCAGCAATAATTGCAATACTTCCTTTTTTTGTTGGGTAAAGTATACCTTGATAGTGATTATCCACCAACTTAGCCACTTCATTAATAGGTTGTTTGGGTAAAAGTATAATAGTTACCAAGCCCTTGGGAGTATTTAATACAATATGCACACCTGTTTTACCACCAACAATACAATGCCCCAAAAAAGAGACATTGCCAATAGGCCCTTTTAATTTACCGCCATAAGGTGCAAGCATGGTATCAATACTACTTTTAGGTACACCCATTTCTACCTGAACATTAAGTGCATGAGTATCTTCATATATATGAGTCATGACCTGTTGTGCTAATTGTTCACTATTAAGACCAGAAGGAATAAATAACAGTTTACTACCAAGCAGTATAATAAAAATAGTCGCAACGCTGGCAAGTAATCGTTTAATTCCTCTTTTTTTGTGTGATATTTGTTTGTGTTGATTAAGTTGTTGATTAAGGATCAGTCGTTCAGCTAAATTTTCAGGAATATTGACATTAAGAGTCTGATTGAGTTTCTGATTAAACCGCTGTTGTTCCTGAACAAATTGGCGATTAAAAGAAGTTTGTTGTTGTTTTTGTAAAAATTGAGGTTCTTGAGTCTCTGGGTTGATCGTGGCATTTTTTCTAAACTCAAGATCATCCAATGGATAAACTCCTTATTTTTCAGATTAAGTATAAGTTTGCAATAGTTCTTTGCTTAATTGCAATTTAAGTTGTTTTCGTGCTCTAAACAAACGAGTATTAACAGTATTTACATTTAGTTTGAGTTCATCAGCAATTTCGCTTGTTTTGTAACCACCAATAGTTTGCAATAATAATGGTTCTCGATATTCGATCTCAAGGTTAAATATCGCCTGATGTAATTGTTGATTTTCAATGATTTGTTCAGGTGCTGGAGTAAATGTATCTTCAATTGCTACCTCATCAATATCTACCAGATCAAAACGCTTACGTTCAAAACGGCGAGCATTTTCTCGGCGTAAAATAGTAATCAGCCAACTTTTTGCCTTTTTTTCATCTTCTAGCTGATCAAACGCTTTCCAAGCCCTTAAAAAGGTCTCTTGTAGCAAATCATCCGCAATCGAACGATGACGACATAACCAATAAGCAAAACGATACAGATCGCCTGAATAAGCTTTCACTAATGTTTCAAAGCGTTTTTGTCGACTTACTCCCCTACAGACCGACTTTTTAGTAGTTTTCTTTCCAAAAATTGTTTTTGTATTAAATAGTGTTCTATTCAGCATAATTTCTTCACAAAGTTATTAAAATAAAAAATCAATATTGTTATAGAGTCCCTTCATATCAGTGTAAAGGAATTGTATTTTTTTAGTAGTTCGGATAATACCTACTGATCGTTAATACAATGAAATATTTTTATTAACGATCAGGTCTAGTAAAATAAGCCTATCATCAGCGTATTATTATGCTTAAATGATTTATAGTGGGCTCAATGATAATAAAATTATGCTAAATTCTTAGCCATTTTATCTAATAAAAACAATTAAGGATACAATAATGGGAAAGACTAAAAAAATAATACTGACTAGCTTATTTGCAATGGCTCTGGCTACAATAGGTTCAACAGCTCACGCTGGCAAACCTGGTTTTGAAAAATGTCAAGGCATTGCTAAAGCAGGTATGAATGACTGCGGTACGAGTAAACATGCTTGTGCAGGTATGGCTAAAACTGATGCTGATCCTGAAGAGTGGGTTTATGTACCAGAAGGTACTTGTGCCAAAATTGCTGGAAACAAAGGCAACAAATAACCCTATTGATATAATATACGACCCAGAAGTATTAGGACATTGTCTAAGCCTAATACTTCTTTCAATTTCACCTCATTCTTTGAATATTAAAATAATCACAAGAAATAGGCTTAAAACTTGACTTTTTATATAATGTGTTAAAACTCAATATTACTCTTTCAAAATAAAATAAATCATTTATACTTGATTCTCTCTATTTAAAGCTTATAACATGCTATCACTTATAATAAAGGTTAATATCATTTGAATAATAACTTACTCATAATTGCTCTTGTTCTATTTTCTTTAATCACCTATTTAGCATTTATTTGGTTTGTAAGAAAATGGATGATCAAAGCTCACGTATCTTGTTTTTGGCGCAGTCTTTTTCTTGCTTTTTGTTTAGCACCTGGTTTGATGCTTTATGGAGAACATGCAGGCATTCCAATTCCTTCATTTGCTTGGATGTCAGGTGCAATGAGCACTTATAATTGTATAGAGAAATCAATTTTTTGTTCTATTAAACTGAATTTATTGATTTCAATTTTACCTT
>JAGLFC010000138.1 GCA_023144715.1 Gammaproteobacteria bacterium
TTTTGGATGCGTCAACACTTTTTTTAAGTTTTCTATAATAAATTTTAATTTAGTCTATTTTTAGTAACTTAGTTTTTATTAAATCGCCATTTTATAAGGCTTTAACAAAATAACAGTCGATAATGGAAAAGAATGTTCAGAACATGAATCCATGAAAGAAAATAAATTTAAAAAGCGTTCTATTGATAAGGATCACCCATTGCTTCCACGAGTTCTTCTTCAACATTTGCAGGATAATGGTATTTACCACCAAAAAATAGAAGTGGCTCTATACTGTTTTCATTATGATACAATTCATCCACTTCACCTACTACAATCCAATGATCACCTCCATCATACTGTTGACTTAATTTACAAGAAAATGAGGCAATACAATCTTTAAGTCTTGGTGCGCTTGATGGGTTGCTAAAAAGTTTTTCATAGAATATATCGGTGTCATCTATCGTTGTTTTTGCACCTGCAAAATGATTGGATAACTCCTCTTGATGTATACCAAGAATATTCACACTAAAACGTGCACCTTTTTTAAGCAAATCAGAAAAAACTGCTTTTTTTGAGGGACAAACCAATAATTGAATAGGGTCAAGAGAAAGTGAACTGACTGCGTTTGCCGTCATACATCTCACTTCAGATTCATGCTCAATGATCAGTATGGTCACGCCTGTTGCAAACAGACCAATCGTATTTCGATAATTTTGTGCTAGAGAGGTTTGTTTTGCTTCTTTCATCATAACTTATATTCTTCATTTTTATTTTATTCAATAACTACGGTAAATAAGGCTCAAACCTATTTTTTTCAACTAGAATTAAAATAGACAAGCAAAAAAATACCAGTCTAAATTTCTCTAGACTGGCATTTTTACAATAATAAAATAATTTATTGTTGATGAACAGGTGCTACTGGAGCGGGTGCATATTGTTGTTGCTGCTGAGGATAGCCGTAACCACCACGATAATAATTATCGTCATCATCATTACTAAACATATCTTCCATTTCTTCCATCCAATATCTTGGATCCCACTCATCATATTCATTACAATTAGGAATCTTGCCATAAGGGCCATGACACTCATTGCTACTACTGCCCCACCATGATGCTGAAGCATTTGAAGTAAGACCTAACATAAGTGCTGCAAAAACAGCCACTGAAATCATTTTATTCATAGACATCTCTCCATTAATTTAATATTTTTAATTTTTAATTATAGTTAATTTGAAAAACAATAAACCATGCCACCGCTACAACCTAGGATCAAATCAAATTTGATATTCTCCCCCCACTTATACAAAATAGGCAAGCCAGTTCTCTGCAAACTTAACACTATACAGACATAGATCCTGCGGTATAAGAGCGATTATAACATGGCATAAAGAAAAATCAATGGGACTCATCCCACGTATGAATGATGGCATATTTCACTTCATTTATTAAGAGATTTTTTGATAAACAATCACTATAATGAAAGCAATACAATTATTTTTCAATAGTAAATAAGAATATAACATAACTCTAATATAGATACTATATCTTTTATATTTAAATTGATTTAATCAACCCTGTGACTCAATATTTATTATAAGTTGTTGTATTGCTGTTCGCCTTATTTTTCCCATATTATTTCTAGGGATTTTATTCACTTTTATTAATTGTCTTGGTTGATAATGAGAAGGAATATTGTGTTTAATCCAACATTCAAATGCTTCTATTGAAGCATTATTTTGTATAATTTTAGGCACACAAAATAAAGCAATAATGGTATGTCCCCAATTTTCATGCTGAGAATAACCTATCGCAATATCACTAAAAAAATCAGTAGATGATGGCTTTGAAATCAATAATGACTCAATCCATTCTGGGGCTATATTTTCACCACCCACAATAATCATATTATCATTACGTCCTATGATGGATAAATAACCTTTCTCAAGTACCACTTTATCCTCTGTGATAAACCAGTATTGTTTAACAGCTTTTATAAAGCGATCAGTATAGCCAGAAAATATCATATCCCCTTTTAATTTTAATACTCCCTCTGGCGTTAGTTTAGCTGAAAAACCATCCATAATTTTTAATTTTTCAGGTGTTCTACCAATTGCAACCGTAGAGCTTGCCTCAGTCATACCATAACTTATAAATATCGGCCAGCCTGAGGATACTGCTCGTTGATAAAGACTATCAGAGATCTTATCACCACCAATTAAAGCATATTTTAATGATTTTGGGGGTGCTATATCCTGACTGAATTCCAATAACTTAAATAACATCCTTGGTACTAAAGAAATATGAGTCACCGCATAATGTTTAATATCAGACCAAACCTTTTGTGCATCAAAGCCTTGATGCAATAATAAACAGGCATTATTAAACCAACAACGATAAATAATCATCACACCTGCAATATGATTTAAGGGCATACAATTGAGCCATATTGAAGCAGAATTAAGAGAAATTATTTTAACAAAATAATGGCAATGAGAAAAAATATTCTGCCGACTGATCAATGCAATTTTAGGCTGTGCCTGACTGCCACTCGTAGCAATAGCCAGTGCTATATTATGAACATTAATAGTCTTTCCATGATAGGTTTCTGTAAATAGAATTTTTTGATTAAGAAAGGCATTTATTAGCAATATACTTGAATCAAACACCTTATTTTTTGATAAAACAAGGGGCTTTAATTCACTAGAATGACCAATAAAACTATTAAGAAATGGCTTTAAATCCGCCCATAAATATTTTTTATCTTGATAGAGAATAGTCAGTGTACAATTATTTACGTCCAATATGAATACAGGCAATACCAAAAAATAAATTATAATAACTTACTTTTGAAAAACCAGCCTCTTCAATTAATTGTTGCATTTCTTCCTGAGCAGGAAAACGTTGAATGGATTCAATTAAATACTGATAGGCTTCAGGTTGTCCTGCAACCAAAGCCCCTAAGCGTGGGATAATATATTGATTATACAGATTATAAAAAGGGCGGATTAATGCCATAGGACGTGAAAATTCCAGACAATAATACTGCCCTTCTGGTTTTAATACACGATGTATTTCTTTTAACGCTTCGCTCATACTCGTCATATTGCGAATACCAAAAGAAATAGTCAGTTTATCAATACTATTATCGACAAAAGGAAGTTGTTCACCCAGAGCCGCAATATTATTGAGTGTGATTGAATGAGATTTTTTCCCTGCTTGCATCATGTCAATACTCGGATCAACGACAATCACATTCGCGCCTTTTGCCACTAATTTTCGTGCAATATCGCCTGTACCGCCTGCGAGATCGATAATAATATCAGTGGGTTTAAAATGTATTTTATTAACAAAAGAACGTTTCCAAAAGCGATGTGTGCCAAAGCTCATAAAGTCATTCATTAAATCATAGCGGGGAGCAACAAGTTGGAAAACACGGCGAATTTTTTTACTGCGTTCATTTTGTGAGACGGTCTGCTGACCAAAGGTATTATCAAGCTTATTCATATCAGGTACAATTAAATTAAAGCATTAATTATACCTGAAATTGATGAAAGCTGAAATAAATTAAGGTTTAACCGTCGTTAAACCAAGGCTTAACCAAGACTGCATACCACCACGATACCATTTTAATTTATAAGCAGGATAACCGAGTTTTATCAATGTTTCGATATTAGTAGATGACTGTGGACACCAACTACCATTACAAAATAGTATAAGCGTTTTTGCATTACGGAAATCACGCTTACCATTAGCCATCAACACACCAAAGTCTTTTGTTAAAATATCATTCAGCACTTCTGCTTCTGAATCTACTACAAATGTACCTTGTGAATCTAAACTAATTTTATTCCAAGGAATACTGACAGAACCCGGAATCGTACCTTGTTGTACCCATTCTGGTGTACGAGAATCCACTACAAGCGCACTATTATCACCATGATTGGCACGAGTTAAGAAATATAATACTTCTAATTCACCAATGGTACCGACTCCATCAGCAACAGTAATCGGTTGTACACAAAAAGGAGGACAGGCTCTACCTGTATGGGAAAATGTTTTTGGAACAGTGGCTGTTTTACTGGTTTCACGAGTAATCGTAACAAGTTTACCATTATGAACCACATCCACTGTCTTTATAGATGTCGTAATATAACCTGCACCACTGACACTGGATCCTGATATTGCCCCACCACCTAAATAAGCAGGAGTCGTGAGATTTTTTTGACCTTTTTGTGAAATCGCTTGCTCATAGCCATAACTGCCTTGACGTTCTGCTTTACCTGCTAACTTAATAGCTTTATCAAAATCACCTGCTTTTAAAGCAGTTTTCGCTTTTTTGATCAACTTACCGGTATCACGCCACTCTCCGCCAATAGAGGCGGCATGTTTTCTTGAAGTATCGGCTTTTTCGATGGCTTTTTTTGCCATACTTTCACTAGCCGCCATCACATTACTGCTTATAACCAAGGCAAAGCTTAATAAGATCATGGTCATTATTTTCATTATATTCTCCTAAAAATATCTTTTATTATTGACAAACGCTGTTTATTTACGAGCGCCTGGACCATTTAATTCCAAACCATTACTCATATAAGTCAAAAAATACTCCAGATTGCGATATTCTTTGCCCTGAGCTTTAAATGGTTTCGCTCTTACTTGCTTATTACAACCTGTAATACGTCTATGTAATGTACCGACTGTCCCCCACTTAGACCGATAGACTGGAAAATGAGTCGTATGACCTAAAGTCGTACTCAATACTTCTGAACGAATTTTATTACCGGGATTTTGTATATGACAATTAGCACAAGAAAAATTTAATTGACCTCTACGAGTAAAATAAAAGGCTTTGCCCTCTTCATAGGCCGCCAAAGCACCGGCATCACCTTTAGGAATGACGACTTGTGTTTTTTTACCACGAGATTCATAGGCAACATAAGATAAAAGATCATTAATTTTACCTTTTTTGTATTTTAATGGTTTTTCACCATTGGCTTCTCGACACTGATTAAGAGCAAGTGGTAAAGTAATAACCATGCCCTTTTCTTTATTCCAACGAGGGTATTTATGAGCAATCACAGGGCCATCAGCAAAACAATCTTTATAGGTTTTACCGTTGGCAAAAGGGGTATCCCACATTTCTTGACCTGAATCAATAAACATTTCATAAGGAGGAAATTCTTCAATCGCTTCCCAGCTTTCTCTGCCTGCTTTATCATACGCATAAGCACCATTGGCAAATTCTTGTAATTTTATATCGGGAAAACGTGTTTCATAATATTTAACCAGATTTTTACGATCTTGTTCTGGAGTGCTTGCTGATACATTGTTGATGACAATTCCCAGCAAACCTGCTATCACTAATTTAAGTATTAACTTATTCATTATTCTATTAACCTTGTGTATTGACTGCTTTATAATATAACTCTTATAAAGAATGGATAAAATTAACGACATCATCAAGTTCTGATTCACTCA
>JAGLFC010000139.1 GCA_023144715.1 Gammaproteobacteria bacterium
TTATTGAGTAAACCACGCATAGGAAATAATAGGGGAGAGGCAATAACAATGAGTACTAAAGCGATAGGAAAATAGCGAGAAGGGATCAGCCAAGTAATATTCAACATCAATATGATTAACAAAGAAAAATATCCTGTTAAGGCTAAGTTTTGAAAAAAATAAAGTGACTTATGTGCTTCTGTATTTGACATGACTTTAATCTGTATTAAGTTTTTTAGCAATTTCAGCGACTCGCTGTCCTAGTGCAATACACAGATGCTTTTCATCCTGACTAATGGCAAAATTACTGTCTTTGCCAGCAAGATGACTTGGCCCATAAGGTGTACCCCCTGTGGTGGTTGATAATAATTCAGATTCACTATAAGGTGAGCCAACCAATAACATACCATGATGCAATAAAGGGATCATCATCGATAATAAAGTGGCTTCATGACCACCGTGTAAACTTGAAGCGGACGTAAACAGTCCAGCAGGTTTGCCCACAAGATGTCCTGCCATCCAATTTGCTGACGTCGAATCAATAAAATATTTCATTGCCGCGGCCATATTACCAAATCGAGTAGGGCTACCCAATAATAAACCGCTACAACTAGCGAGATCATCATGGGTGACATAAGGGGCACCCTCATCTGGAATTGTACTTTTTGTGGCTTCACAGACACTGGATATTTCTGGCACTGTTCTAAGCCGTGCTTGCATAGTACTGACTTTTTCAACACCACGAGCAATCAATTGAGCCATTTCTTGTGTGGCACCATGACGAGAATAATATAACACTAAAATTTCAGACATTGAATTTCTTCCATTTAAAATCTGGACATTGAGGGGTACTATGATAAAGTGATCCACAAAGGATACCGTATTTTTTTTATAATGTCATTTTATACGGGCTATTAATGTGATAAATAATATACTCTGCTGGAGTAATTATAACGCCTGCATTAAAATGATTTTAATCCTATTCTTTTCCCTTTTATAATTTAAAGAAAAAATTTTGGCAGATTCTACACACAATAAGACTTCATCAAGTATAAAAAAAAGCAGTACAAAAAAAAAGGTCTTGCAAGCGAAAAAACTTATCGCTAAAAAGATGCTGTCTGCTCAGGTTATTCGTGGCATTAAAGAAAGTATCTTTTTTATATTTATCGCTATTAGTATTTACTTATGTATGGCATTATTGACTTACTCACCTTCTGATCCAGGTTGGTCACATAGTATAGCAACAAAAATTGATCCTGCTCAGTTAAATAATATGGGGGGTGTTTTTGGGGCTTGGTTTTCTGATGTCTTTCTTTATTTATTTGGTTACTTTGCTTTTTTATTTCCTATTATGCTGCTTTATAGTGGTTGGTTATTATACTATGGTCGCCATAAACATTACGCCTTACATGGTACTCATATTGTTTTACGCACAATTGGATTTTTAGTGCTTATTATTACGGGGGCAGGTTTGTCTAGTATGCATTTTACGCATCCCTCTGTTGCATTTCCATTAAATGCAGGGGGTATTTTAGGGGCTGTTACCTCAGAGTATTTATATAAAACATTTAGTTTTGCAGGTGCGACTTTATTTTTACTGACTCTCTTTCTTATCGGTATTACATTTTTTACGGGTCTGTCGTGGATCACTTTAATGGATAAAATTGGTGGAATAGTCATTGAGATAAATGATCGTTTAATACGTTATTGGTATACATTTCAAGCTGATTCAATACATAAGAAAATCCCTCAAAATATTAAACAAGATGCTTCAAATATCTTTAAAAAAATGAAAATTGAACCGACTAAAATTGAACCGACTATAGGCGTAAAGAAACATCGGGATGATCAAAAAAATAACCCACCTGTGACAAATCAAGTGGTCGATTCAGAAGTGTCACCACAAAAACAATCGATCAAACAAACGGTTAAAGAATCTATTCAACAAGCACCTATCATTGCACCTCCTGTTAAAAATACACAAAAAAATGAGCCTATTAATATAGATAAAGCAACACATTCATTTATTCATAATGAGGTGGGTGAATTACCTTCATTATCATTATTAGATGAAGCACAACCTTCTGAACATGTGACTTCACCTGAATCATTAGAAAATACTTCTCGCCTTATTGAAGAAAAATTAGCCGATTATAAATTACGAGTAGAAGTAGTTTCTGTCAGTCAAGGACCTGTTATTACTCGTTTTGAAATTCAATTAGCAGCAGGCATTAAAGTCAGCCAAATTACTAATTTATCTAAAGATTTAGCAAGAGCTATGCGTGTGGTCAGTATTCGTGTTGTAGAAGTGATTGCAGGTAAATCAACTGTGGGTATTGAAATTCCCAATGAACATCGTGAAATCGTCTACTTTAGTGATGTTTTAGGGGCTAAAGAATTTTTGGAGAGTAAAGCCAGTATTCCATTAGGATTAGGGCATGATATTAGTGGTCGACCTGTGGTGGCGGATCTGGCAAAAATGCCTCATTTATTGGTGGCAGGTACAACAGGATCGGGTAAATCTGTGGGTGTAAATTCTATGATTTTAAGTATGTTGTTTCAATTATCACCCAATCAATTACGGTTAATTTTAGTTGATCCAAAAATGTTGGAACTCTCTATTTATGAAGATATACCCCATTTATTAGCACCTGTTGTGACTGATATGAAAGAAGCGGCTAATGCCTTACGTTGGTGTGTGGCAGAGATGGAACGCCGTTATAAACTTATGGCAGCAATGGGCGTGAGAAATTTAGCAGGTTTTAATAAAAAAATTGAAGAGGCAATCAATGCAGGTGAACCTATTTTAGATCCCTTATTTACCCCCAATGCTTTAACACCTGAAGAAGAAGTGCCTGAATTAGAAACCTTACCTTTTATTGTCATTGTTATTGATGAATTTGCCGATATGATGATGATTGTTGGAAAAAAAGTAGAAGAGTTAATTGCTCGTTTAGCACAAAAAGCCCGCGCTGCTGGATTGCACTTAGTGATTGCCACACAACGTCCTTCGGTGGATGTGATTACAGGCCTAATTAAGGCAAATATCCCTACTCGAATTGGCTTTCAAGTCTCCTCAAAAATTGATTCAAGAACTATTTTGGATCAAATGGGAGCAGAAAACTTATTAGGTCATGGTGATATGCTTTATTTGCCACCCGGTATGGGTTATCCATTGCGTGTACATGGTGCATTTGTTTCGGATAATGAGGTACATGCTGTGGTTAATGATTTAAAAAGTAAGGGAAAGGCAAATTATATTGAAGAAATTTTATCAGGTGAAGGAGTTTCAACAGCTGGAATGATTCCCGGTGATTCTGAATCAGACAATGAGACTGATCCACTCTATGATCAAGCGATTGCCATTGTCACTGAATCAAGAAAAGCTTCTATTTCTGGTTTACAAAGACGTTTAAAAGTGGGTTATAATCGAGCCGCACGTATGGTAGAAGATATGGAAGCCGCAGGTGTGGTCAGTGCAATGCAGTCAAATGGACAAAGAGAAGTAATTGCACCACCACCCATTTAAACATAAACAATAGGGAGGGTATCATTTGCTAAAATCAAGAATACTCGTACTCGTGTTTTTCTTTATGCTATTGTCATGTAGTCATACATTATTAAGCTCTTCAACAGAAAATAGTAAACCATTAGAATTATTACACAGTGACGCATTAGGATTTGTGGATGCTCGATCACGTTTTCGGGCAATATTTTGTGCAATTTTAGATAAACGTGGTACAAGTTTACCTGATTATACCTCTTGTGATGATTCATTAAGAACGGTAGGACAGGAGGAAACCCATGTATCTAAACAGGTTAATTTAGAGACTGCTAAGAATCCTTTTACCATAGCACTGGTGCCGGGTATTGCATGGCAATGTGTGCGTAATTGGCTTAATAATGATAATTCAGGTCCTGAGCATTTGATGAATCAAGGCTTTGATGTGCAGTTATTTGAAGTAGATGGTTTATCAAGTTCACCTCATAATGCCAAACAGATTCATCATTTTGTCAGCAAGCTCAATGCCAAACAAAGTAACAAACCCATTATTTTAATTGGTTATTCCAAAGGTGCTGTGGATATACTGTATGCTGTTTCAAAATATCCCCAATTACAACAAAAAGTAATGGCAGTGGTCAGCGTTGCTGGGGCAATTGGTGGCTCTCCACTTGCGAATAATACAGAACAATCGTCTTTAAATTTATTAAGCTATATTCCTATGTCAGGCTGTGACAGTGGTGATGAAAAGGCAATTAAGAGCTTACATACGGATACCCGTAAGGCATGGTTAGCCAATCATCCTTTACCCAAACATATTCGTTATTATTCTGTGATTAGTTATCCAAAAAAGGATCGTATCTCTTTTGGCTTAAAAACCCCTTATGGGCGTTTATCAAAAATTGATTCACGTAATGATGGACAGTTAATTTTTTATGATCAATTAATTCCAAAATCTCAATTATTAGCCTTTGTTAATGCTGATCATTGGGCTATGTCAATTCCTGTGGCACGGCAGTCTTATTTAAATAGAATAAGTTTTGCTAATAAAAATAAATACCCTCGTGAAGTGTTATTAGAAGCGATTATTCGATATGTTCAAGAAGATTTGAATAATCAAAGTCATTAAATACAGTCAGATAAACAATATGAATTTTCAATTAAGTGATTTATTAATACGTATTATAAAAGCCATACTATACAGTGCATTTGGAGCCACAATTGTTTTAGTGACAGGCTTTGTTTTTTACTTGAATAAGCAAACAGATCTACAAGTTTGGCATCATGCAGAACTTGATGAAGAATTTACAGTGGATTCAGAGCTGACTGATTTTACCGAATATCGGGTGCTTGAAGAGCGTTTGTTTCAGCAATTAGATGATTTAGTCTATAAAAAAGTACCTGTTAATCAACACAGCGAAATTAGTCGCTACCAGCATGGTAGTTTATCTGATCCCACACAAAAGCATAAGAATTGGAATCGTAGCTTTGTACTCTTAGCAAAATCACCCACCGCATCCGTTTTATTATTACATGGTATGTCTGATTCACCTTATAGCTTACGTCATATTGGTCAACAGCTTAATAAGGCAGGTGTAGAAGTACTGGGTTTACGCCTTCCTGGTCATGGAACAGCACCGTCTGGATTGACCAATATTACTTGGCAGGATATGGCAGCGTCTGTGCAACTGGCCGTTCAACATCTGGCTAAAAAAAATGCCGACGCACCTATTTATATTATGGGTTATTCAAATGGTGCTGCTTTAGCCGTACATTATGCCCTTAAAACATTAGAACAAAATCATTTACCTAAAGTACAACGTGTGGTAATTCTATCGCCTGCGATTGGAGTAACATCAGTGGCTGCTTTTGCAATATGGCAAGCACGTTTAGGACGTATTTTAGGCCTTCAAAAATTAGCTTGGAATGCTATATTACCTGAGTATGATCCTTATAAATACAATTCTTTTGCTGTTAATGCAGGCAATGTGGTGTATGAACTTACCAATGAAATTCAAAAAAAAATAAGCATCTTAGGCAATAATAATCAATTAAATGCCTTACCTCCTATTTTAGCCTTTTCATCAGTAGTGGATGCCACTGTTGTTACATCAGCACTGGTACATGGATTATTTGAGCGTTTGCCTATTGGTGGACATGAATTAGTATTATTTGATATTAATCATCAGTCGTATATAAAATCGTTAATGAAGTGGGATCCCACAAATATGATACATATATTACAAGCGGATAAAAATAAACATTTTACTTTGACTATGGTCAGTAATAAGGATAAACAAGCTGTTCATCTTTATACCTTAATCCCCCAAAATGATCAGCCCATTCATTCAGTGTTAGGATTACAATGGCCACATAATTTATATTCTCTTGCTCATGTTTCATTACCTTTTTCAGAAAATGATCCCATTTATGGCTATCATCCAGATGCTGATCATTCTGTTCTTCAACTGGGAAATATTGCGTTGCGTGGTGAGAAAGGGGTATTACAAATATCGGGGACGGAAATGATGCGTTTACGTTGGAATCCATTTTATCCTTATATTGAATCCAAAGTGTTTGATTTTTTTAACTTAACAGAGAATGTAAATTATCCAATAAAATCTCAAAAATGAATAAAACCCCTATAGTAAGGGGTTTTATAGTAGAATTAACCTTCACCTGTTAGCTTGTTGTATTTTGCCATCAGTTCATCTTTAGTTTCTTCGTGGTCAGGGTCTTCTGGTATACAATCAACAGGACACACTTCAACACATTGTGGTTCATCATAATGACCCACACATTCTGTACAGAGTTCATGATTAATTTCATAAATCTCTTCGCCCATAAAAATTGCTTCATTAGGACATTCTGGTTCACATACATCACAGTTAATACACTCATCAGTGATAAATAACGCCATTAAAAACCTCCAATATAAATAATCTAAAAAAATAGTAGTTCATTAACCCGCCCCATATAGACATTTATTCTAACCTAGTTTGAGGTTCATTTCAGCTATTACTTGTTTGGGAACAAAATTGCTAATATTGCCTCCTAAACGTGCCACTTCTTTCACTAAACTGGATGATAAATAAGCGTATTGTTCTGCGGTAGTAAAGAAAATTGTTTCAATATCTGGAGCAAGATTTCGATTCATTCCTGCGAGTTGAAATTCATATTCAAAGTCAGATACGGCTCGTAAACCTCTTAAAATCACATCGGCATCATGCTCTTTAGTAAAATCAACTAATAAGTTATCAAAGCCAATTACGCTTATATTGTGATGATTTTTTAATGTCTTACGTGCCAATATGACACGTTCTTCCATCGTAAATAAGGGATTTTTAGTGGAATTATGAGCAACAGCCACAATAACATGATCAAATATTTTTGCTGCACGTTTGAGTAAATCAATATGTCCAAAAGTAATGGGATCAAAAGTACCGGGATAGACAGCTTTTGCCATCTTATTAAACGCCTTCTTCATCAGGCTGATGTATAATTTTAGCCTCTGGATTTGGGTATAATTCAATCATATTGTCAGGTAATCGCCCTTGATTGGCTTGGTGTAAAGCATCGGACTCCATCACAATTAAAATCAATGTAGTGATCATGGTTGGCAATATACAAATACCGCCAATTAAGGCATAAACGGCTTCTTTCATCCAACCTAAATGGGTATAACCATACACACCTATACCTGCAATAATAGACAGCAAGACTAACATTTTAATAAAAAACCAACTGCGTTTCACAGCGATTTGCCAATGACACATGGCAAACCAACTCTCTTCTTGACGTGCTTTTTTGCCTCGATAAATGATGGTGCTTAAAATAAAAAAGGATACAATTGGCACAATCAATAGTGGCCATGCCCAACTGGTTGCCAAACCTAAAGTAGCCACAAATGTGAGAATATGATTACCAATAAGATTAATGACAAATAAATCATGAGGGAATTTTGCTTTCTTTTTGTCTTCGTCACTGACTTCAAATAACATAAATATAATACAATCCAATAAAAGTTAAATTGCTTCAATAGTGAGCAAAGTATATTGTACACAGCAACGCTTTAAGATACCAGAATAGTTTATCATGCTGATATAATGTGTACTAAGTGTGATTAGCCACTGTATTTTAAGCAACAATGTTTTATACTTATCCACTTCTTAATTTAACAAATAGATAAAACCAATGCTTCCTATACTCTTTGATAGTGATTTAAAAAGCTTGCCATTAATCCATCGTGGTAAAGTCAGAGATATTTATGCGGTAGGCGATGATAATATGCTTATTGTCACCACGGATCGTTTATCCGCATTTGATGTCGTACTGCCCACGGCAATTCCGGGTAAAGGCGTTATTTTAACCCGCGTGGCTAATTTTTGGTTTGATTACTTTAAGGATGTTATCCCTAATCAGATGTCTGATGTTTCTTTAGAAGAAGCTGTACCTGATAGTACCGAACGAGCACGTATTACAGGACGTGCTGTTGTGGTCAAAAAGCTGAATGCTTTGCCTATTGAAGCCATTGTACGAGGCTATATTATTGGTTCTGGATGGAAAGATTATCAAACCAGTGGCTCAATTTGTGGTATTCAATTACCCACAGGATTACAGTTAGCCGAACAATTGCCTGAAGCACTTTATACACCTTCCAGTAAAGCATCTGTGGGTGAGCATGATGAAAATATTAATTTTTCTGACACGATTGACATCGTTGGCAATGATCTTGCCGAGCAAATTAAACAGGTGAGCCTTACATTATATAATCAGGCCGCTGATTATGCCCGACCGAGAGGGATTATTATTGCGGATACTAAATTTGAATTTGGGGTAGACAGTGATAATCGTTTAACCTTGATTGATGAAGTATTAACCCCTGATTCTTCTCGCTTTTGGTTAGCCGATGCTTATCAAGCAGGGACAAGCCCACACAGTTTTGATAAGCAATATATTCGAGATTATTTAGAAACACTGGATTGGGATAAAACCTCCCCCGGTCCTGAATTGCCCACGGATGTTGTACACAATACCTCAGATAAGTATAACGAAGCTTTATTGAGACTAACACGCTAATACATTGATATTTTATTGGAGACTTTATAATGAGCCTTGATGCAACACATTTAAAAAAAATTGGTTTACACATTCCAGAAATTTTACTCCCTAATAATGAGATTGAGTTACATAAATGGTCGGTAGTTGCCTGCGATCAATATACTTCACAGCCTGACTATTGGGCTGATGTAAAAACATGTACTCATGATAAGCCTTCTACTCTCAATATCATCTTCCCTGAAGTGTTTTTGGAAGATAATGATGGTAATGAACGCATCAGAGATATTAATAATACCATGCAAGACTATCTTGATGATGGCGTATTACAGCCCATGAAAAATAAAGGGTTTGTATTGGTTGACCGTAAAACATCTCAAGCTGAATCAAGAAAAGGCTTGGTTGTTGCCATTGATTTAGAACACTATGATTTTAATAAGGGTTCACAAACGCTCATTCGTGCCACTGAAGGTACTATTGTGGATCGCTTACCACCACGCATTAAAGTCAGACAAGATGCTGCGATTGAAGTACCCCATATTATGGTGTTAATTGATGATCCTAAACGCACTGTCATTGAACCATTATTTAACCAAAATCCTCAGCCTCTTTATGATTTTGAATTAATGATGAACAGTGGGCATATTAAGGGTTATGCCATTGATACCCCTGAATTGATGGGACAAGTCGTCGATGCCTTAAACACCTTAGCCTCTCCCCAAGTCTTTGCTGAAAAATACGACGCTCAAGATAAAGAGGTACTTTTATATGCGATGGGGGATGGCAATCATTCTCTCGCCACTGCGAAGGCTATTTGGGAAGCATTGAAAGAAAATGCAGGTGATTCTGATACCATTATGGATAATCCAGCACGCTATGCGTTAGTAGAATTGGTTAATATTCATGATTCAGGCTTGCAATTTGAACCCATTCACCGAGTAATCTTTAATGTCAAACCAGAACAATTACTTAAAGATATGCAGGCTCATTTTTCTGGAAATTGCAGTATTTGTCGTTGTGAAAATGCTCAAGATGCACAAAGCAGAGCAAAGATTGCTAATTTAGATAATATTCATATTGTTCCCTTTAATGATGCTTCAGGCTACGGTTATATTCAAATTGAAAATCCAGTTTTTACACTGGAATTAGCCACTATTGAATCTTTTTTAAATGATTATCTCGAAGCCAATGATGGCAAAGTTGACTTTATTCATGGCGATGATGTAGTACATGAATTAGGCGTTAAAGAAGGGAATATGGGGTTTTTCTTCCCACCTATTTCTAAGGGTGGATTATTTAAAACCATTATTTTTGATGGTGCATTACCTAGAAAAACATTTTCTATGGGTGAAGCCGATGAAAAACGCTTTTATTTAGAAGCACGTAAAATTAAGTAATTAATATTTTATGTTAAAAATAGTAACGATCAGTTGCTTATTATTATTGCCTCTTTTTGCGGGTGCAAAAGACGCTATTTGGGTGCATATTGATACACAACAGCTCGTATTGGAAGTCAAATCAGGTAATACCACTTTGTCTCGTTTTTCTAATATTTCTCTGGGTCGTAATGGCTCAGGTTTTAAGAAAAAAAGAGGAGATGATATTACTCCTCATGGACGTTATAAAATCACTTGGATTAATCGAAAAAGTCGTTATCACCTATTTTTTGGTGTCAATTATCCTTCTAAAGAAAATGCTCAACAAGCATTTGATCAAAAAATCATTACTAAAAAAGATTATAGACGCATCCTACACGCTCATAAAAATAATCAAACGCCCCCACAAAATACACCCATGGGTGGTTTGATTGGTATTCATGGCTTAGGTCATGGAGATAAAAAAATTCATGAAATGATGAATTGGACACATGGTTGCATTGCATTAACCAACGAACAGATCAATAATCTGGATACTTTGATAAAAAAAGAAACTTTAGTTATCATTGATTGATTTAAAAAACAACTTCTTATACACATAAATTAAATAGTGGAAAATTATATAATGAAAACAATACTACAACATATTGCTTTACTCACAGTGATTTTATTGGCAACAGGCTGTGCTAATCAATCAGAATTGCAACTACAATTGCAAGATCAGGTGAATACGTTAAATGCACAGGTTAATAGTTTATCAGCTCAAGTGGCTAAGATTAATGATCACTCAAATGAAGCCAATCAGCGTTCTCAAGAGGCATTAAACAGCGCTCATCGTGCTGAACAAACAGCAGAACATGCCAATAGTAAATTAGATCGTATGTTTAAAAAATCAATGATGAAATAATGTTTATATTCACGAATATTCTCACATTGTGAGTGAGATAATTTCGTGAATTGCATATTAATATTTATTGATATGAATAAAATTATAAGTTAATTATAGATATTTATTAAGAAAATACAGTAAAAAGAGAACAGGAATTCCCATTAAACTGGCTAATAAGAAAAAGTTGGAATAACCAATACTTTCAACAATACTGCCCGAATAACCACCAATTAGTTTAGGCATAAGGGTCATTAATGAGCTAAAAATAGCGTATTGCACAGCGGTAAAAGAGACATTAGTGAGGCTGGAAAGAAAAGCAATAAAGGCGGCACTGGCAATACCTGCGGATAAATTATCAGCAGAAATGACTAAATAGAGTAGGGTAATATTACTTTCAGAAGAGGCTAATAACATAAATAAAAGATTGGTGATCACCGTTAAAATTGCACCTAGAAATAAAATTTTCATTATTCCATAACGCACCGCAAGTAAACCTCCTAGAAAGCCCCCCGCAATGGTCATGACTAATCCAAAGGATTTCACAACGGTGGCAATTTGCCATTTGGTAAAACCAATTTCTTGAAAAAAGACATTGGCAATCACACCTAACACAATATCAGACACCCGATAAAAGCCAATAAAGACTAATAATACTAAAGCAATTGTTTTACCATAACGTTGAAAGAAATCACTGATAGGAGCGATATAAGATTCCCACACTAAGGTTTTATCCACCCATTTAAAATAGGCAAGCAAATAAGCAAAGACACTCATGATGGCAAGTGAACTGAATAAACGCAGGCTTTCCATTATAAAATTACCGATAGGGGTGTTACCTAATGAAATTTTTATAGAGCTTATGGGTAATTTTAAAAAAATATAAGTGATTATAAATAGACTGATACACAGCACAAATAAGAGTAAAAATTGTAAATATTGTTGGGTAGTATGCGATGTTTTTATCGCATCTTGTTTAATAGGTTCAGGAATCAGTAACGTGGTGATTACGCCAATGAACATAAATGATGCCATACATAGGTAAGTCCAATGCCAAGCCATATAGCTATAGGATTCTTTTTCAGAACCAAAATAGCTGGCAAGAATTAAAGCACCCGCACCAGAGGCTAACATGCCAATACGATAACCTGCAATATAAGTCGATGACATCAGTGCTTGTAAAGAGGCTTCAGCCGATTCAATACGATAGGCATCAATCACAATATCCTGAGTCGCTGATGAAAAACCTAATAAAACGGCTGCAAATGCCATCCATAAAAGAGGATCATCTCCCTGAGAAGGATCGATATAAGCCATTAATACAATAGCACTTATAATTAAACATTGTGATACTAATAACCAAGCACGTCTTTTACCTAATAGATGCGTTAAAAAAGGGACAGGTAGACGATCAATTAAAGGAGCCCATAAAAACTTAAAGGAATACCCCAACGCTGCCCAGCTAAAATAAGTGACGGTAGCACGTTGTACACCTGCTTCAATAAGCCACAGAGAGAGTGAAGAAAATATGAGTAATAACGGTATACCCGCAGAAAAACCAAGAAATAACATGGTGATCACTTGAGGACGTAAAAAAGCGTGTATACTTTTGAGCCAAGTCGTATCAGTCACTTCTTTTGTAAGATGATCGTTTAAATGATAAATATAAGATCCTTTATTTCGTTGCCTATCCTACGCAAAAGCGTAGGCACAGACCTCTTGTTATTTGCTGATAGAGTGGGGCTTAATTTTATCTAATTTCCAAATATCACGATTATATTCTTCCATTGTACGATCAGTAGAGAACTTACTACTAGAAAGAGTATTGATAATGCTCATGGTAGTCCAACGTTCTGTGTCTTGATAAGCAATAGAGACTTCTTCCTGAGCATCAATATAAGAACGTAAATCTGCTAAAGTCATCCACATATCATTGGAATTTTTTAATGAATGAATAATAGGATTAAAAATATTAGGTTCACATTGGTTAAAATAACCAGATTCTAACATCGTCATTACATTATTAATGTCTGGATCATTATTAATAATAGCCATAGGATTATAATGACCTCGTGAAGATTCAACTTCTTCAGCGGTTAAACCAAATAAGAAGAAGTTGTCATTGCCCACTTCTTCTCTAATTTCAATATTCGCACCATCTAAAGTACCAATTGTTAAAGCACCATTCATCATAAACTTCATATTACCGGTACCAGAGGCTTCTTTACCAGCGGTTGATATTTGTTCAGACAGATCCGTACCAGGACAAATGACTTCCATAGCAGATACGTTATAATTAGGTAAGAAAGCCACCTTGAGTAAGCCATCCGCCACTGGATCATTATTAATAATATCAGCAATATTACCTGTAAGCTTAATGATCAATTTCGCCATTGCATAGCCGGGAGCTGCTTTACCACCAATTAAGACACAACGACTGGCCCAATTTTTAGTATCACCTGCTTTAATTCGGTTATATAAATGAATGACATGTAAGAGATTTAATAGTTGGCGTTTATATTCATGAATACGTTTGACTTGAACATCAAAAATAGCATTGGTATTAAAATCGACATCACAGTGTGCTTTTACTAATTCAGCGAGTTTTACTTTATTGGCGAGTTTAATTTCTTGCCATTGATGACGAAATTCTTTTTTGGTAGAGCCTTTCTTTAATTTTGTTAATTGTGACAGATCGTGAATCCATTGATCACCAATATTATCGGTAATTAATTGACGTAATTTAGGATTACAGCCTGCTAACCAACGTCTAGGAGTGACACCATTGGTTTTGTTATTAAATTTTTCAGGCCAAAGTTGATAAAAATCATTAAATAATCCTTTTTCTAAAAGCTCTGTATGTAATGCGGCGACACCATTGACTGAAAAACTACCCGCAATAGCAAGATAAGCCATGCGAACGTGTGAAACAGGACCTTCTTCAATAATGGACATGCGTTGAATTCGCTGTGCATCACCTGGCCATTTCATTGCCACTTCTTTTAAGAAACGTGAATTGATTTCATAAATAATTTCTAATAAACGTGGTAATAAATATTCAAATAAAGGTACAGACCATTTTTCTAAGGCTTCTGGTAATAAGGTATGGTTGGTATAAGCCATTGTTTGACTGGTAATAGCCCATGCTTTGTCCCAATCCAGATCGTATTCATCCATTAATAAACGCATAAATTCCGCAATAGAAATGGTTGGATGAGTGTCATTCAGTTGAAAACAGTTTTTTTCTGAAAAATTATTAAAGTCTTTATGACGATCTAACCATTCACGTAGCACATCTTGTAAGCTGGCAGAGGCAAGAAAATATTGTTGACGTAAGCGTAATTCTTTACCATTTTCACTTGAATCATTAGGATACAAGACCATCGTGATGTGTTCAGCAGAATTTTTTTCTGCCACGGCTTCAGTATAACTGCCCGAGTTAAATTCATCTAAATCAAATTCATCGGTAGCGGCTGCTTTCCATAAACGTAAGGTATTCACCGTACCATTTTTAAAGCCTGGCACAGGAATATCAAAAGGAATGGCCAGTACATCTCGTGTGCCTTCCCAATAGACTTCAAGCTTACCGTCTTTATTTTTATGGTATTGGGTATGACCACAAAATTTTACTCGTTGTGTGTATTCAGGACGTTCTAACTCCCAAGGATTGCCATTTAAAAGCCAATGATCCGTATCTTCTACTTGATAGCCATTTTCAATACGTTGTTTAAACATACCGTATTCATAGCGTAAACCATAGCCTTTAACAGGAAGCTGTAACGTCGCACAGCTATCAAGAAAACAAGCGGCTAATCGTCCAAGACCGCCATTACCCAGTCCAGCATCATGTTCTGCTTCTGCTATTTCTTCTAAATCTAAGCCCAATTGATAAAAAGACTTTTGAACGGCTTCATTTAAGTCAAGATTGAGCATACAATTGCCTAAAGCACGACCCATTAAAAACTCTAAAGAAAGATAATAAGTCCGCTTACAATTGCTTTCATCATACGCATCACGAGTATTTTTCCAACGTTCCATTAATCGATCTCGAACAATGGCACTCAGAGCTTTATAAGGATAATTAGTACATTTACAATTTTTACTACGACCTAATGTATTATTATAATAATGCTTAAAATCATGAGTAAGTGATTTGGCTTCCATTCCTAATGGTGGTAGATCCGTTAAACTATCAACGGGTTTACTTTTAATCATGGGTTGAAAATTATTGACATTTTTTTGCATGGTGAGAGATTAACCTGAATAAATTAAGTATAAATAGGATGATAATGCTTAATAAAATCTATGGACCTAATTGGTCATCATTGACTTTGGGTATATGATAAGCTTCGGCTGTTTCTAGATCAACTTCACCCTTATCATTAAATAAAGGGAGATCGTATTCATTCCAGCCTTTGAGACCTGTTTTTAATGAATGAACGTGCTGAAAACCCATTTGTTTCATAGTTTGAGCCGCCAGTAGACTACGATTTCCAGAGCGACAAACGACTAATATTTTTTTATCTCTGGCACGTACTAGTTCAGGTACTGTTTCATCATAGCCCCATTCACAGGCGGATTCTAAAACTCCTCGAGCAACATTTAGAGAATCTTTAATCCACATATTGCGGTATTCATAAGGTTCGCGGATATCCAAAATAAAAAGTGCTTCCTTGGCTTCAAGAATTTCTTCTACATCCCAAGGAAATAACTCATCTGTGTTTTTTTGGGCATTTTTTAATAATTGATTAAATGTGATTATGGTCATAATACGTTCTTATATTGATAAAAATAAGTGAAAGAGTGATGTTAGGAATCTGATTTTTGTAAAAGTCCTGATTGAACCGCCATAACAGCCGCTTCTACACGAGAATGGATTTTTAACTTGCGCAATATCGCTTTGACATGGAGTTTCACTGTACCATCAGAAATTTCTAAATTTCTAGCAATGACTTTATTGCTTTGTCCCTCAGCTAGGAGAAACAGAATTTCCGTTTCTCGAGGTGTGAGTTCAGAAAATGGACTGGGTTCAGGAGGAGGCGGTACATGACCTTGAACGACTTTTGCTAAAATAGGGGTGAGATCAGGCGCTACAACGGTTTTACCACCATGAATATCTTGCAATGCTGTGACCAGTTCATCAGGTTGCATACCTTTGAGTAAAAAACCTTGTGCACCACATTGTAATGCTTCAATTAAATCTCGTTCATCATCCACTGTCGTCAAAATGGCAATAGGCATTTTTTCACCTTGTTCACGGAGGCTTTTTAGTACTTCAATACCATCCATATCAGGCATTCTCATATCCAATAAGACCACATCAGGCTTTTTTTCACTGACAATTTTTAAACCTTCTTGACCACTGCCCGCACTGGCAACGACTTCGATGCCCATTCTTTCTAGTAAACCCTGTAATCCAGCACGGAAGAGGGTGTGATCATCAATTAATAATACGCGCATAATTTTTATCTATTGGTTAATGAATATCTTGATTAAGCCATTATTAAAAGCAATGACTCCTAGGCTGATTTCTCAATGACTCTCTCAGAGGGAAATATTAACAGAATTTCTCTGTTCTCACCAGTTTCTGTTTCAATTGACATTTTTTCAAGAACTTTTCTGTTATACTTTAGTCTAATACATACGCTCTAAATCATTAGAAAAAATAAAGGCATTTTTTATGAAAACATATTTTTTAATAGTTAATTGTTTAATATTAATATTCAGTACAGTTAAAGTATATAGCGATATTGGTCATGATTTTTTTGCTAATCTGCCTGATAATAGTTGGACTCAAGTACCCACACACAACAATCCAAAACGTGAAGGTCATGCTGGAATAACCATTGATAATGAGGGCGGAAAGCTTTATATCTTTGGCTCTGACACCCATGGTGATCAAACTCCTGATAATGCTATGCATATTTTAGATTTATCAACCTTAGAATGGACGGACAGTTATGATCGTGATCCATTATCCCGTTATTTAATAGATGATGATGGTTGGACGATGACCACAACAGGTCGACCTTGGGCTGCCCATATTTTTTATAATATGGTTTTTTTATCTGATCTGAATGCCATATTTGTACATACTAAACCCATCCATAATTATCCAGCTCATGCTCTTATTAATATTAAACCTACTGATATTGCAGAGCAAAGTTGGCTCTATTTTATAGATGATAATCAATGGATGCCTTTAAAAGACAGTCTTCCTCCTCCATTATGGGCAGAAGGTTTATCCTATAATCCTATATTGGATCGAATTATTGGACAAAGAGGAAATGAAACTTATTTATTTAACTCCCAATCTTTACTGTGGGAAACCGTTTCTTCAACGGGAAGTCACTCTTCTACATTAGAATCAAGTGCTGGATTTAATCCTATTTCAGAAAAATCATTTCGTTTTGCTGGGAATTTTCCTGTCAGTACTCAAATAACTGAATATGATTCGGTTGATAAGACTTGGACACCATTAGAAACAGTCGGTACTGTACCAGACATAAGCCGTGGTGGTCAGCCCATGACAGTCGATACAATTAATAATGTGCTTATTTATCACGCAAAAGATGAAGATTCTACTCTAGGCAGTGCTAATACTTGGGTGTTTAATCTCACCACTCATGTATGGGAAGAGGTAACACCCACAATACATCCCCCTAATTTTGGTTTTAATTTTATGATGACTTTTTATGAAAAAGAGAATGTTGCTTTATATTATGTTAAGGTGCCTGAAGAAGGAAGACCTGAGTGGAGTGGAGAACCTGAATTATGGGCATATCGCTATAAATCAGCTAATAATGGTGATAAAAATCCTCCCGCAGTACTTACGCCACCTTTATCATTATTATTATTTTGATACCTTTGTATTGTATAGCCTGCCAAAAAAGGTAGAAGTTCTCACGGACTTTTACCTAAACAATGAGCAAGGATAATAAAAAGTATCTCAGCCACCACTATAGGAGGCTATTTAGTTTCTCTAAGAGACTTATCATGGTAGTTTTCTAATTTTTTAAGGGATTTTTCCATATATTGTGTTGAAATAAAAACAATTAATGGTAAATCATTTTTTTCGATACCGAGATAAAATTTCTTTGCAATGGGCCAATATTTTGTTATTTTAAGCACATGTCCTATCAATATATCGGGATAATCAAAAGCTTTTACTTTTGTTAAATTAGCTTCAAACTCTATAACAGCCTGATTTAATTGTACGACATTATTATGATCGTTAAAGCCCTCCCTAAAAGCAATATAGTATTTTGTGATCCGTTCAAGTAAAAAAGACATTTTCTCAGTGGTAATGAGCATATTTTCTTGCTTATTTGTTGCGTGTGAGTGTAATTTTACGATGGATTCAGCACCTTCTAATAATGCTTCACTATAATCTAACATTAAGGCTCCATTTTCTTTACTATAGGGTTTTGAAAGAATATCTTTAATTTCATCTTGAGTAAAGGAAAGAAACATAACCATCGCTTGCTGTTCACTATTATTACTTGAATCCAAAGTATTAATATCTTGTGCTAAATTAAATAAACCACTTTTTAGATCAGCTTGTGCTTCTTCAACACGTATTAATTGATGTATATAAAAATACGCCTTAGTGATTTTTTGACTGACTATTTCAATATTTTCAGCTGCTTTTAAGTGTTGTAAATTTTTAAGATCAGCAGAAAAAATTAAAGTGGACTGGATTAAACAACTGAATGCGATGATGCTTTTTTTTACGGACGATAATTTAATATAACTCATTCAACTAACTCCTTTTCAAGTTTTAATATATCTCGGATTTCATGAAAAATTTTACTGGCAGTTTTTTCTGCCAATGTAGGTACAAAACGACCTGATTTACTGGATGCCATAAATTTAAACATCATAAAATGTTTTTCAGTTTTTTTTAATTTATTTTTAATTTCAGCAGACACTAGTTTTTCATCTTCAGCCATCAATTCATGATAAATTTTTTCATATTCAGTGAAGACTTCTTCCACTTCTTCATAATAATTATCATCTTCAATTCCCCAAGCCTTCATCATATAAAGTGCTGCCAACCGTTGTGACTCCATACCTAATTGGGCAATCAGTACCACATCATGTTCTCCTTTAATTTGACTATCTTTAGCGAGATCGTCTGCTATTTCTTCACAACGATGACTCAATTTTTCAACTTTTTTATGTAATTCTGTCATATTTTTTTTATCAGGTTTTGCCAGTAACATAGGCTCCATTTCTTTCCATAGCACCTCAATTTCACGTATTTCATCATCGAGCTTTTTCTTTAAATGATGATTTTTAAGATTACTGATATATTGATTGATAATTTTGGCATTCTTTTTTAGGTCAGCGGCGGGATCATGATAATGAACATCCATACCCACCAACGCATAATCTTTTAATATACGCTGAGAATACATACATATATCAGCCATTTCATGCACATCCTGAGCTGAGGCTGATGCTGATGCCTGAAAGTTCAGTAAGAAAAATGACATACCCATAAGCATGATAAAACCTTGCTTAATACGTATCTTTGGTCGATTAAAATTTATTTGAGTCATGACATTCTCACTAGTTTATTAATAAATATTGAGTATAGTCTATATTTTCAATTTAACGACTGAAATAAGGTTTTTTTTCTTTATTAATTGATATTAAACGTTAGTTATATTTTAATATAATATGATTATTAACGACTAAAATTAACACGTTTCATGACCTTGAAAAAAATATTGAATATTATTTAAAAATATGTCATATTATATTAAACAGTGATTAATATTTAATGACTGATTAAGAAACATTCAAATAATAAATAGTGTGAGGATAAGACCATGAGTAATATATTCAGACGAATCAATGATGTAATGAATGCCAATATTAATGATCTCATTGATAAAGTTGAAGATCCTGAGCGGATGATCAAACAGATTATTCGTGAAATGGAAGATAATATTCGTCAATCAAAAGAAGGGGTTATTGTAGCGATTGCCAGTGAAAAACGTTTATATCGTGAGTTAGAACAAAATCGTACTCAACGTGATAATTGGCAACATAAAGCAGAAACCGCAATGCTTCATAATAATGAAGAATTGGCTCGATCTGCTTTAGTACAAAAGAAAGAATATGAAAAGGTGATCAAACAAATTGAACCCATCTGGGATTCAGCAGTACACAGTAGTGATACGTTAAAAGATCAATTGAAACAATTAGAAAATAAGCTCCAAGATGCCAAGCGTAAAAAAGGCAGTTTAATTGCTCGCCAAAAGGCCGCACAAACACAATCCTATATGCAAAATGTTGATACCAATTTTAATGCACAATTATTGGCACAAGATAATTTTGATCGTATGGAAGATAAAGTACTTGAAATGGAAGCACGTGCTCAAGCACGTAGTGAATTAGATGGTTTAACTCATCGAGAGGAAGAAGCTTACATTGAAATGGAAATTACATCAGAAATTGATTCTGAAATGGATGCCTTAAAACGTCAGTTTAAAAAATAATACGCATAAAACTAAGGTGGGAGAGGGTGTGATGTGGCATTTTTTATTTTTTGTGTCTATTATTTTAAATTTTATTTTATTTTTTAAAATTAAAAATCTTAAAGCACAACTGAGAACAAAAAAAAGAAAGGTACAAACAGCCCTTCATACACCTTTGAGTACTCTGGAGATAGAGCTTGATCAGGACATTATTTTACCCGATCTTCCTATAGAGGATGAATGTGTTGTAAACAATAAATCGAACATTGCTATAAAGAATGATAGTCTCAAAAAAAATACTTTAAAGAAAAAGCCAATAAAAGAAATAACCTCTAAAGAAAATATTTTATCATCTGTCTTACAATCCATCTCAGGTTGGCATCATGCTTTTATTCCTTTTTTATTACAAAATATTGGTTGGTTTATTGGTATTTTGTGTTTTATCAGCGGTTCAATTTTCTTTGTCTCTTATACCCAAGGATTTATCAAAAGTCTAACCATTACTTATACCATTCTTAGTTATACCTTATTATTGGCATGGGGTGGTTATTATCTCAAGAAAAATATTGATCATGCCAATACCAGTGGTATGGTCTTACTGTCCATGAGCTTTTTATTAGTGCCATTGAACTTTTCAGCCCTGACTCGACTATTAATGGTGAGTTTGGATAGTGGTTTATTGAGTGTTACCTTTATCGTATCGGTCTCTTCGTTATTCATAGCTTCTGCTTTACTCTTTTATATTTCTAAATTAATCAGTGGTTTATTTAATCGTGATTTATTAAGCCACTTTTATTATTTATTTTTTACCATAAGTGTACTTCAACTTGCTATTCCTTTAATCCGTTATAGCCCCAATAATATGAGCGTACTGATATTATTTTCAGTGATTATGAGCTTATTATTGCTGGCATTGGTTTTTTATCTGCCTGTTATTTTACAACATGTTTTTGTAGATAAAAAATACCTCATTTTATTCAGTGTGGGTAGTCTTATTTTTGCCTCTCTCGTGTCTATGATTCATATTGCCATAAGTAGTCCAGTCAATATTCCATTAAATTTTTATGCCCCTTTTATTTTATTAATCAGTATGTTGTTATTTTATTTGGATGATCAATTACATCATTATAAAGAAATAGGTGGCTTAGTGTCTTATATGACTCTAATTTGTTATGCACTGTCCTTTTGTGCCTTAGCATTATCATTTGATGCCCCTTTTATACGTTCATTAACCAATATATTAGCCATTATTTTATATGCTCGATTAATGTGGATTTATCGTTCTTTAGTGCCTTTATATTTAGTGTTGATCCTAACCGCTTTTTTATACAGTGATCATGTTATTAATCTTTTCTCACAATGGCTTTATATCAGTTTATTACCCTTATTGTTAACTTATTTTTTCTTATTGTTGCTATTGATTAAAAAGGGAACAGAACCTAATAAAGAAAAATCATTACAATTGAGTCGTCATTTATTTCATGCACTGATGATGATTGCTATTATTGCTGGAGTATTCAGTCAATGGAGGGTAGAAAGTCTTTTAGTGGCACTATTGAATGGCTTAATATTATTATTTAGTGTCTATTATCTACTAACGGCTCACTCTGTGTCAGCCATTAAATTAGTAAACTTAACCTATTATGATACCTATTTTTATTTATTGACACTCTTGCCTATCTTATTGATCCTGATAACACCTATTCTTTCAGTTGAAATAAAATTAATACTATTAACCTTGATCATGCTTTTTTATGCACATAATAGTCATTATCAATGGTTTACTGTTTATAAACACACAAGTCTCGTTGAACGTCGCCTTTTTATGAATAGCTCATTATTAATAATGTTGTTATTACTTGTTTTAGTGGTCATAGGCTTTACCCTATCGGTAAAAATAGCCTTCTTAATTTTTATCTTGGCGTTAAATAGCTTATTTTTAAGTATGAGCTTATATAATCGTGCGTTATTTTATATTTTTATATTATTGTTGGCAGTATCCTCTATTATTTTAAAACTTTATCTGAATACACCGCCGTCTTCTGGTGTGATGCTGACACTGATCCTCTTTAGTTTATTTTTAGTGATGTCTGTTTTAGATCGCACTAAGCAAACGACATTAGAACATGAGCATATTAAAACAATACGCCGTAATACACCTGAAAAATTATTAGGCTGTTATCCTATTAATGATTATGAACCTGATAATATCAATAAGGAGGTGCTTTAAGATGGTTAAGTTGAGAGCATTTGTTCCTGTTCATCTGATTCAAAAACCGATTGAATACGCTATTATTGCGATTTGGTTGGCAAGCCTAGCACAATTTTATAATTTTGCAGTCAGCAATTTGCCGAATATTAGCTTGGATTGGTTTGTCGTGGCGTTTGCTTTAATGATCGCTACATTTTGGATGGCGATTCGATTTAATGTTCAATGGTTTTTTTTAGTGATATTCATTTTAGGGGGTAGTGCCATACTACTTTTTTTTAATCCTGAATGGGATGCTGACAATAGTGTATTGATCATCAGCGTTTATAGTCTATTTTTTTGGTTATTTTGGAATAGTTTTCTAAACACTTCTTTTTTTATCAACATTTATTCACTCATTCACTCAAATAAACAGCTTCATCAGGATGAAGTGATTAGGATCATTGATCCTTATATTACGTTGTGTTTTTACCTGTCTTTTTTTACATTGAATATGAACGTCATACTTGCTCTGTTCTTAGGTATAGATCAATGGGATATTAATAATATCGGGGTGTTTAGCCTTGCTATTATTTTTTTATTTGTTGCGGAAAAATTTATTTCAGAACGGGGACGTGGTATTTTATTACCTCTCTATATGACCTTTCTATTAATGACATGGATAGGCAGTAACAGTTATTTGTTATTTATTTGGAGTTTTATTTTATGGGGGATTCATAATGGTATGAGCATTGTTTATAATCAAAGACTTCCTAATAAAAAGATAAAAACAGACCTATGGCCTTGGTATGGTTTATTAATGGCGTTATGGCTGGTCTTTAATCATTTTCATGATGATTTTGTGAATAGGACACATTTATTATTATTGACTCTATATTTATTATTGATGTTACGTAATAGTACTTTATTGGGTTTGAGACATTTTTTTGTGGTGGGTCTTGTGAGTGTTTTTATGGTCTTTACTCTCCCTGATCATGTGATTCATCACCCATCCATTTTGATGTCTCATCATTATGCACAGATATTTTTATTTTTTGCTTTATTGCTATTGGCTTTTAATGTGCTATGGGATGCTTACTTGAACCCTATTTTGATGCGTATGGGTTGGACAAAAGTCTCTTTAAAACCAATGATTATTGCTATTAGTTTTACTATTGGTTTATTTTATTTAATGCTTATTACGATGACTATTCCATCTTTTATCACTTATGGTGTTTATAATATAAGCGTATTATTTCAAATGATTCTCTTATTTTTTGTGCTGTATTTATTCATTGCCAATCCATTAATGGCACATTTAAATCATTTTAGTGTGATGTTGGTATTGATTATTCTATGGCAGAATAATCAG
>JAGLFC010000014.1 GCA_023144715.1 Gammaproteobacteria bacterium
TGTTTACATGGGTTTGACGATGACTAGTATAATAATACCTATCAACATAAATACAGGTATTTCATTAAACCAGCGATAATAAACATGGCTATGAGTATTTTTATCAGCCTTAAATAATTTGACTAATCTCCAACAATAAAAATGATAAATAAATAAAAAAGCTACTAGGACTAATTTTAACTGCATCCAAGGCATTGATGCGTAAGCCCAGACATATTCAAATAATATCCATAAGCCTAAAAGAGTGGTGATGATAGCAGAGGGGGTCATAATGCCATAAAAGAGTTTTCTTTCCATAATTTTAAAACGTTCATTGCTGATCGCATCATCACTGCTGGCATGATACACAAATAAACGCGGTAAATAGAACAATGCAGCAAACCATGCCACCATAAATATAACGTGAAACGCTTTAATCCATAACATTATTGTATATTCTCTTGTTAATAAATGGGTATGAGTGATCTTATATTATTGTATAAGTTGTTGAATGATAGTTTCTAACTCTGTATGTGACATTTCACCCAGTTTGCGTTTGATTATTTTACCGTCTTTAGAAATAAAAAGGGTGGTGGGTGTGACATTGATACCAAAGGCTTTGACTAAATGATCATCTGAATCCAATACAATGGGATAATTCATCTTTTTTTGCTGTACCATTTCCCTGACTTGAGATTCTGGATCGTAGCCCATTGCTACACCAATAATCACAAGATTTTGAGGGGCATATTTTTTATAAAGTTCTACTAAGAAAGGAATTTCCTTAACACAGCCGGGACATTCAGTCGCCCAAAAATTAATAATAACAGGTTTGCCTTTGAGTTGTTCTAAGGTAAATGCTTGACCTTGAATATCAATAAAATGAGTGGTCGGAGCGGATGGTTGTCCCGCAGGAGCAAACCATAAATAACCCAGTAGAGCGATTAAAAGGGCTATAAAACCAGTAATGGCTAAATCTTTTGTTTTCATGATAGTGTTACTTACCTAATCGTATGCTTAAAAAAGGAATCTAGGGATAAAGCTATTTTCTTTCGTACTCTGGCTTATCCTGTATTATAATAATCTATTTTATACTAACATCCAAAGAAGAAAGTGATCTATAACACCTTAAATTATTGTATTGGTCAATTATAATGACTCATATTATTGTTCGTCGTAAACATCCTATTAAATATTATGGTATTCGTTTAAGCATATTCTTATTATTGGCACTGCTTTTATTTGCGGTCTATACCTTGGGGTATAAGCAATTAGAAAAAGAGATTCTTTCTGCAAAGGGAGGTCGGAGTTCTTTGGTGGTTCAACATAGCGTGTTGCAAAATAAATATAATCAGTTGAATGATGATTATTTACGTTTACAAAGGCAGGTTGCATTAGATCAAAGAGCCTATCAATTAGTGCAATTGGGCTTGGGTGAAGATAGAGATCGAATTGCAAAATTAGAACAAACAGTCAATTTTTATGAGGGCATTATGTTTCCTGATAAAGAGAGAAAAAGTATATATTTACAAAGTTTAGAAATAAAGCCTGATGGTGAACGCTTAAAATACCAATATTCTTTGATGTTAGCTCAAAAAATTAAGAAAAAAACCTATACTAAAGGCATTATTAAACTCCTTATTAAGGGTAAGAAAGAGGGAAAAATAATGGAAGTTGCTCTCTTTAAAAAGGGTGGCAATAATTATTTTAAATATGGTTTTAAGTATTTTCAAGAGTTTAAAGGTATAATACAATTACCCGAGGGATTATCTCCTCATACAATTACCGTTATTATAAAACCCAAAGAACAAAAATCAGTAATAAAATCCGATCTTAAATGGGAAAAAGCAGGAGTGAGCTATGTTTGGCAATAAAAAAAAAGGTGCGAGTAAACAAATTAATTCTTTAATCGGAAAAGAAACAGAAATTGCGGGTGATATAGATTTTTGTGGTGGACTTTTGGTTGATGGTAATGTCACGGGTAATATTACGGCTAAAAACGATGAACATGCAACCATTACCATTAGTGATAATGCCTGTATTACAGGCAAAGTACAAGTCCCTAATATTGTGATTAATGGTAAAATTGAAGGTAATGTGTATGCCAGTAATCATGTAGAACTTGCTAAAAATGCACGAGTATATGGTAATGTTTATTACAATTTATTTGAAATGGAAATGGGTGCCGAAGTCAATGGTAATTTAGTTCATGTTGCTGAAGGTGAATTCAGTACAAATTTTGAAAATAATGCAGAGTTAGTCGCACCAGTCACACCATTAGAAAATTCTAAAGTAAATCAAAAAATTGGAAAATATTAATATAAATTCTTGACTGTGAAGCTTGGTTATTTAATAATGTGAGTTAAATTTTAGTCTCTAAAATGAGTCATTTGGTTAGTCATAAATAGTAGCGAGCAAAAGTATGAGTGAAGAAAATCTATTAGATTTTACAGACGCAGCAGCAAATAAAGTTAAATCTTTAATTGAAGAAGAAAAAAATGATAATTTAAAACTACGAGTTTTTGTAACAGGTGGTGGATGTTCAGGATTTCAGTATGGTTTTACCTTTGATGAAGCCATTAATGATGGTGATACTGCAGTGGAAAATCAGGGTGTTAAATTATTGATTGATCCCATGTCATTTCAATATTTAGTCGGTGCAGAAATTGATTATACAGAAGGTCTTGAAGGTGCCCAATTTGTCATTCGCAATCCTAATGCAACGACCACTTGTGGTTGTGGTTCTTCATTCTCTACTGAAGATAAGTAAATAGTATAAAAATATTTAGTAATATAAAGTTGAGTTGTTTACAATAAAAGGCACTGTTTTTACAGTGTCTTTTTTATTTGAGTAGTCTATAGTGTGAATACGTATATTAAAGTATCAGAAAAATAATGTCTTTTGGGGATAAAAATGAATGAATACCTACCCGGTTTAGCAGGCGTACCCGCAACAAAATCGAATATATCGGATATTGATGGTGAAAAGGGGATTCTTTACTATCGTGGCTATCCCATTGAGGAACTTGCCAAACACAGCACTTTTGAAGAAACAATTTTATTATTGATGCATGGTGAACTACCTAAACAACAGCGTTTGAATGATTTTTCTGAAGATTTACGCACCAATCATGCACTCAAATATAATCTTGTTGATTTGATGAAAGCCTTACCTTCCTCTGCCGATCCTATGCTCATGCTACAAACAGCCGTTTCTAGCCTTGGTATGTTTTATCATGGCAGTGAATGTTTAGTCGATGGTGATGTATGTAGTGATTTGGATTATGTGAACTCAGCGACCATAAAAATTATTGCCCGAATGGGTACAATGGTGACTTCATGGAAGCATATTGCTAAGGGCTACGAGCCTGCTCCTTCTCGCTATGATTTAAATTATGCTGAGAGCTTTTTGTATATGCTCACAGGAAAAGAGCCTGATCCTGTGCTGGCACGTATTTTAGATGTGTGTTTTATTCTTCATGCAGAACATACGATTAATGCCTCCACTTTTTCTGTATTGGTTAATGGTTCCACCTTAGCATCACCCTATAGTGTTATTTCATCAGCGATAGGTTGCTTATCAGGACCTTTACATGGTGGTGCAAATGCCAAAGTACTCAATATGTTAGAGCATGTGGGTAGCCCTAAAAATGCAGCTAAGTTTGTTGAACAGCAATTAAAGCATAAGGGGAAAATTTGGGGTATGGGTCATCGTGAATATCAAGTCAAAGATCCTCGTGCGACTATATTACAAGGCTTGATACAGGAGCTTCGAGAAAAAAGAGGAGGAGATGTAAACCCCTTATTTGAAGTGGCTGAAGCACTTGAAAAAGCATGTGAAGATCGTCTTGCAGAAAAAGGTGTTTATGCCAATGTGGATTATTATTCAGGACTTCTTTATAGAGAAATGGGAATTCCTGATAATGAATTTACGACTATTTTTGCAATTGCAAGAAGTGCAGGTTGGTTAGCACATTGGCGTGAACAATTAAAATACAATAAAATTTTTAGACCGACACAAATTTATACAGGTAAACAAAAGCGTCATTATGTGAATATTGATGATCGCTAATATTGTATTAAGCTTGCCAAATACCACCGAGGATAACGGGATGCTTTGCTCCTGTGACAGACGGTAAATTACCCGATAAGTGATGGATGTTTTGATGAGCCAGCCAAGCAAAGGCACTGGCTTCTACCCAGTCAGGGTGCAAGCCATACGCTTGAGTAGAGCAGACGTTTAAGGTTGGCATTAACATTTTAAGACGTTGCATGAGTTGCGTATTATGGACACCCCCCCCACAGACGAGTACGTCATTGACTTGATACTGTTGTGTGAGTATCTCATTACAAATACTGGTACTGGTTAATTCAAGTAAGGTGGCAAGTACATCTAAAGGATCTTTGTCTGCCAACGGTTGTAAATGTTGATTAAGCCAGTGTATCGAAAAATATTCTCTACCAGTACTTTTGGGTGCTTTTTGAGTAAAAAAAGGATCATCAAGAAGATTTGATAGTAATTCTTTATCAACGATTCCCTGAGAAGCAAGTTTTCCTGATGAGTCATAGGCACAATTAAACTGTTGTTGACACCAATTATCCATGAGTCCATTTCCAGGTCCACTATCGTAACCTAGCACCTTATTTTTTTGATCGGTACACGCAGGCAAAAAGGTAATATTAGCAATACCACCAATATTAACAACCGCACGACTATGTTCTGTGGTAAAGATAGCTTGGTGAAAAGGTGGTACCAGTGGCGCGCCTTGACCACCCACAGCCATATCTCTGCGTCGAAAATCGGCAACACAGCTAATGCCTGTTTGTTGAGCAATAATATTAGGATCACCTATTTGCAAGGTGGTTGGATAGTCATGTTTAGGATAATGACGCAGTGTTTGTCCATGACTACCAATCGCACAAATTTGATCAGTACTGATATTATGTGTGTTTAATAAATGTTGGCAGCAATCAGCAAATAAATATCCCATTTGAACATCCAGTCTTGCATACTGATCCAGTTCATTGAGTTGTTGTTTTTGGCTAAGACACAGTAGATCGGCTTTGATTGATTCAGGAATGGGGTATGTTTTTGAATATAAGAGTGAAAACTGTTGATCGGAGGTCATTTTACAAATGATGGTGTCAACACCATCAAGACTGGTTCCAGACATCAGACCGATAAAATAATTATTGTGATCGGATGAATGATTAAGAAGGCTCATTGCTCTTCATAAAAAGGATTAATCTCATATTTTTTATTTTGTTCTTCTAATAAGGCAACCATTTCATGTCTTCTTAACTTGAGTAAAGAAGTCATTGTTTCAGACGTTGCCATAAAATCACGACGATATTTTTTATCTATAGGTAATGAACGTGGTAAAGCAACGGTTAAAGGATCTTTATGAACGCCTTTTACACGAAATTCATAGTGTAAATGTGGACCTGTAGCTAAACCAGAACTACCAACATAGCCAATAATTTGACCTTGTTTAACATGAGATCCCTTTTTAATTTTTTTATTATAAGAATTCATGTGAGCATATAATGTTGAGTATTCTTTACCATGTTGTATGATGATAACACGACCATAACCGCCTTTATTACCTTTAAATACAACTTTACCACGTCCCACTGATTTGATTGGAGTGCCTTGGGCGGCCGCATAATCAACCCCCTTATGAGGACGGGTCTTATCCAATATTGGATGTTTTCGAGCATAACTAAATTTTGAGCTGATACGAGAAAAATTAACAGGTGTACGCAAAAAAGCCTTACGCATACCAAATCCATCTTTGGTATAATAGGCGGTGTGATTATTTTTATCAGTATAGCGTATGGCTGTATAAGATTTGTTTTGATTAATAAACTCAGCAGAAAGAATATTACCATCGCCAATTTTTTTATTATCAATAAATTTTTCTTCAAAAAGAACAGCAAAAGTATCGCCCTTGCGTATATCTAAGACAAAATCAATATCCCAACCAAATAATTTTGCCAATTGAGATATCATTGCATCGCTTAAACCTGCTTTTTTACCGTCTTGAAAGAGTGAACCGGTAATAATACCAATTGCATATTGTTTTTTTATTTCAATTTCTTTACTTTTTATTTGAGAGCTAAATTCTTGACTATTAGGATCTCTTGAAATAATTAAAGAATCAACTTTATTAAGATTATAATGCAAGGAGTCCACTTTATTAGAGTCATCAAAACCAATAGTAATTTTCTTGCCGGGCTTGATGCGAGTTAAATGTTTTGCGGATGTTCCAGAGTTAATCAGTTTATAAACGGTTCTATTACTGAGGGAAAGACGTTGAAATATAGTGGATAGAGAATCACCTTTTCTTACTATAACTGTTTTTGTCTTTGCTTGTTTAAACTCTGCTTGTGAAATATTTTCTATTTCACTCATTGGATTTTTATTAGAGGTAATTAAAAATATTTCTTCTGTAGTCAGCTCACTTAATTCTTGTTGTATTTGTTGTTGGGTGATAAGTTGCTCATCAAGTAAGGATGCTATAGCAAAAGCTGTTTTAATAGAGGATAGATCCGTCAGATCAGTATTTTTTTGTACAGGCTCTATGATACTATCTTGTGTGACTAAAGTGTGTATTGCAGATTTTGATTCTGGTGTGTCTAATATTTTTACTGTTTTTGGTGTTTCTACTATTGATTCTTCTATTTCTACTTTATCAGATGTTTCTAAATAGATAAGGGGTGTAGGTAAAGTCTGAGATAACTGTGTTATGTCAGGTAAATTGAGTGCTTGTTCGGCACTATTTTTATCCACAGTTTCTGCTGTTAAAAAAGGAATTTTATTGCTATAGTCACTCAGATTTAACTTGCCATCCATAAAATAATTGATGTATAACAGGACAGAAATAAGAACTAAAATAGAAAAATAAAGAAAAAATGAACGGTTTTTTTTCTGATCTCTTACCACATGATAATCATTGCTGATATTAAATGTTGCATTTTTTCTTGAAAATGGATTGTAATTCACGGACATACCTTGGGTTTTTAGAGCCTAAATTTTTGCGTGACAACCTTAACTTCAAACAGTCATGAATGCAATAGAAGAAGAAGAAAAAAAGCTTTTTTATTATATTTAGCTAAAAAAAAAGATTTTTTATGGTAATCTGGTCAAAATAAGTAATCATATCAAAATATTAGCTTTTTTGGAGCGTGAAATAATTATGAGCAAAATAGAAGACGATCTAGCGATCATAAAAAGAGGTGCCGATGAAATTTTGCTTGAAGAAGGCTTGCTTGAAAAATTAAAAACAAATAAACCGTTAATTGTAAAAGCAGGTTTTGATCCGACGGCACCTGATCTCCATTTAGGGCATACCGTATTAATTAATAAATTGCGTCAATTTCAAGACTTGGGGCATGATATCCACTTCTTGATTGGTGATTTTAC
>JAGLFC010000140.1 GCA_023144715.1 Gammaproteobacteria bacterium
ATAAATAAAGTTTACATATAAAGCGATTGTGTTGAAGTAGAATCACTGGATTCTTCAAAGTAACTGGCAGCACCGACAAAATCAATACCATCAATAAATTCCTTGGTATTAAAGCCAAATAGCTCAACAGTCATTTGACAGGCTAAGAATTTAACTTCTGCTTCTTGGCATAAATCGCGTAGTTCAGCCAAAGGTGCAACACCATTTTTAGCAATGGTCTTTTTCATCATACTTGTGGCAAAAAGTTCAACAAACGGAAGTTGCCAAACTGCATTAGGAACAATTGGACCCCAATCAATTTCTTGAAACCAATCAGGTCCCATAGGCATTTTCATAGGCATATCAGGATTACCAATAGGAGAAACCTTTAATGCAGCCGTATCTTTTAATAAAAGTCTTAAACCATAAAAGGTAAAAAAGATAGAAACATCTTTACCAAGAGCCGCAGCCGTACTGGCTAAAATAAAAGGAGGATATCCCCAATCTAAAGTTCCTTTTGTGGCAATAATCGTAAGTTTTGTGCAAGAATTTGCTGACATCTCTGAATCTCCAATAAACAAATAAGGGTTAGAAAAGCTCTATAAATAGATTATATTAGTATATCATTGTTCAATAATTGTAGCAAAAGAAGAAGCGGATAGAAGACGGAATCATATTAATTGTATACACTTGATTGTTATCAAATCAAATCTTAGATTCCTAGTGATAATATCATCAATAATTTTTTTAAGGCTGATACAAATGAATACTGAAAAAAATAAAATAAGTGATCAACATTCTCCTTTTAATTTGAATAATAATAGCCATTATGAACAATGGCGTGATAAAAAATTGATCAATTATCCTAAATCATTGGAAGATTTAGTCGTTGAAATAAATGATCCTCGAAATCTAAAATCCTCAGAACAGCAAAAAATAATAGACGTATGTCGACAAACCAATATGGTTATTTATCGTTCTAATACCGCAGATAATCCTGATCCTTCGATTCCTGTTGCTTTAGGAAATACTTTTGGACTCATTGATATGGATCATAATTGGTTAGCTGATAATAGTGGTGTAACGTCGTTAACAGTTGTTGATGATGGTGCAAGAAAACACTATATCCCTTATAGTAATAGAGCTATAAATTGGCATACAGATGGCTATTATAATACACCCGATAAGCAAATTCGTGGCATGATTTTGCATTGCGTTAATCCTGCTCCTATCGGTGGTGGAAATCAACTGATGGATCATGAAATGGCGTATATTTTATTGAGGGATAAAAATCCTGACTATATTAAAGCACTGATGTTGAATGATGTGATGACCATACCCCCTAGAATGAAGGATAATGGTGATATTGCAAGAAAAGAAGAAACAGGGTCAGTGTTTTCTATTATTCCTGAAACAGGTGATTTACATGTACGTTATACCATTCGCACACGTAATGTTATCTGGAAGGATGATCCTTTGACTCAAGAAGCATTAGGCTATCTGAGTCATTGTTTAAAACATTCATCTGACTATATTTTTAATGGTACACTTGAGTCTGGTATGGGTTTGATTTGTAATAATGTACTACATGATCGTACAGCATTTGAAGACAATGAAACACAAAAACGCCTACTTTATCGTGCACGATATTATAATCGTATGGCAGGTACATCGGTTATCATGGGGTAAAAATAGCAATATTATTTTTCTGCTATTCTATTTTTTATATTTCATAGCAATGAGGCAAATTTTATGAAACACGATAAAATACAAAAAAGCATTACTGCTTATTTATGCCGTTATATGAGTCATGCACCCGCACGGCTTGATTTTATGCAGAGTCTCACAGGATTTATATTAGCCTTATTTATTGTTGCTCATTTACTGTTTGAAGCCAGTATTATAATCAGTAAAGATGCGATGCTGGCAGTCACAAAATTATTTGAAGGCTATTATTTTTTTGGAGAAGCCTACCCTAGCATTATCTCTTTTTTGGCTGCGTTTATCTTTATTATATTTATTTTACATGCCCTAACGGCGGTGCGTAAGTTGCCCTCTAGTTATCGCCAGTACCATTTATTTAAAAAACACAGTCTACAATTTCAACATAATGATACAACATTATGGTTTTATCAGGTGATAACAGGCTTTATGATGTTTTTTTTAGCCCCCATTCACCTTTATATGATGATGACTCAGCCTGCTAATATTGGTCCTTATGCTTCAGCGGATCGAATTTATAGTGACTGGATGTGGCCATTGTATCTTTTGCTCTTAATCTCTGTGGTCATTCATGCAGGGATTGGGCTTTATCGTTTGGCAATGAAGTGGGGATTATTGACCCGTCATCATAATCATAAACAAACAAAAAAAAATCGTTATTTGATCAAAAAAATTATGATCATTGGCATTGTTGTCTACCTTTGCATTGGCTTATTATCATTGGCAACCTATATGATGATTGGTTATGACCATCAAGATAAAGCAGGTGAACGTTATCATCCAGTGGAGACACTCAAATGAAGATTATTTATACCGATGTCCTAGTGATTGGCGGTGGGTTAGCGGGCTTACGCACTGCAACCGGTGTGAAAGCACGAGGCTATGATGTGGTAGTATTATCACTCGTGCCACCCAAACGTTCACATTCTGCCGCGGCTCAAGGAGGCATGCAAGCCAGTCTCGCCAATTCTGCAATGGGTGAGGGAGATAATGAAGATGTACATTTTGAAGACACCATTAAGGGCAGTGACTGGGGAGCGGATCAGCAGGTCGCACGTATGTTCGTTGATACCGCTCCTAAAGCCATTAGAGAGTTAGCGGCTTGGGGAGTCCCTTGGACACGTATTCAACGAGGTAATCATCAGGCGATTATTAACACTGAAAGTGTCACCATTAATGAACAAAATCAGGCACATGGTTTAATTAATTCCAGAGATTTTGGTGGCACAAAAAAATGGCGCACCTGTTACACCGCTGATGGTACAGGGCATAGTATGCTCTATGCAATGGATAATAAAGCTCAGGAACAAAAAATTGATATTCAAGAACGTATGGAAGCGATTGCACTGATTCATGATGAATCCAGTAATGGCAAACAACGTTGTTATGGTGCCGTGGTGAGAAACCTTATGACAGGTGAACTTTCTGCTTATATTGCCAAAGCAACGACCATTGCAACAGGTGGTTATGGACGTATTTTTAGCGTCTCCACTAATGCCATTATCTGTGAAGGCATCGGTCAGGCAATTGCCTTAGAAACAGGTATTGCCACTTTAGGTAATATGGAAGCCATACAATTTCACCCCACTGCGATTGTGCCTGTGGGTATTTTAACAACGGAAGGTTGTCGTGGTGATGGCGGTGTTTTACGTGATGTGGATGGTTATCGTTTTATGCCTGATTATGAACCTGAGAAAAAAGACCTCGCATCCCGTGATGTCGTCTCTCGGCGTATGCAAGAACATATCCGAAAAGGCAAGGGCGTAGCCTCTCGTTATGGTGATCATCTGTGGTTAGATATTACCTTATTAGGGCGTGAGCATATTGAAAAGAACTTACGTGAAGTGAATGATATTTGTAAAAATTTTTTGGGGATTGATCCCGCTGAGGAATGGATTCCAGTACGCCCGACTCAACACTATTCTATGGGAGGCATTCGTACAAAATATACAGGCGAATCTGCGACTCTTAAAGGACTCTATGCCTGTGGTGAAGCAGCCTGTTGGGATCTGCATGGATTTAATCGTTTAGGGGGTAATTCTGTCAGCGAAACAGTCGTTTCAGGTATGTTGGTGGCAGAATATATTGCTGATTACTGTGCGACCATAGAGAGCAGTATTGATATTAATTCTGATGTCATTGAATGGTTTATCCGTGCTGAAGAAAACAAGTTAGATTGCTTGCTTAATTATGAACAACATCATCAAGATAAAAGCCCACCACCTGAAGATGCTTATAAATTACGTGAGGCAATGGAAACAATTATGATGGATAAAGTGGGTATCTTTCGTAATGGTAAGGATCTCCAACAAGCGGTGGATGAATTACAAATATTGCTCCAACGCAGTAAAAATATATCTGTGAGACGCTCTAAATCCAAGGCTGCTAATCCAGCCTTAGAAAATGCCTATCGTACCCAGAAAATGATTAAGATTGCACTCACTGCTGCCTATGGGGCATTATTGCGTACTGAAAGCCGTGGTGCGCATTCACGTGAAGATTTCCCTCAAAGAAATGATAAAGAATGGCTAAAACGCACGATTATACAATGGCCAGATGCGAATAAAACCCTACCAGAAGTCAGCTATGAAGCTTTGAATATTATGAAAATGGAGTTACCACCGGGGTTTAGGGGTTATGGTACAGACAGTACTGTGGTTCACCTTGATAGTGAAAAACGTCAACAAGCGATAAAGGATATTCAAGATGAATATCACACAGCAGGTAATGACCGTTTCAGTTTACAAAATAAATTAATGCCGTATAAAGCATTGTTACCGCCTAAATATCGTGGTAAAAATGAACGCTTAAATGAGAGGTTTGATGATGACCAAGGATAATATTTCCCGATCAGCACGGCAGTTAATCTTTAATATCTTACGCTTTGATCCCCATCTAAAAGGGGATCGTCCTCGTATGGAACGTTTTGAGATTGAAGAATCGTCAGGAATGACTTTATTTATTGCTCTTAATGATATTCGACGCAATCATGATGCTTCTTTAAAGTTTGATTTTGTGTGTCGTGCAGGGATTTGTGGCAGTTGTGCGATGGTCATTAATGGTAAACCGGGGCTTGCTTGCCATACTTTAACCGCAAGCCTTGATACAGAAATTACCCTAGCCCCTTTACCTGTCTTTGAACTGATTGGTGATTTATCGGTTTACACAGGCAATTGGATGCGTGGCTTAAATGAGCGTCTTGAAACGTGGATTCATGAACAAGAAGAACATGATTTTACTCGTATTGAAGAGCCAATGGAACCCGATTTAGCGGATGAAATTTATGAGTTAGATCGTTGTATTGAATGTGGTTGTTGTATTGCGGGCTGTGGTACGGTGCAAATGCGCGAAGAATTTATTGGTGCAGTTGGTTTGAACAAAATTGCGCGCTATCAACTTGATCCCAGAGATAAACGCAGTGATGAGGATTATTATGATTTAATCGGTGATGAAGACGGTGTCTTTGGTTGTATGACGCTTTTAGGCTGTGAAGATGTCTGTCCCAAAAATTTACCACTGCAATCCAAAATAGCCTATTTAAGACGGAAGATGTTAAAAATTGGACTTAAAAGTCCTAAAAAAATCTGTTTTTGAATGATGAAAAAAGGCATTTTTCTTTATGATTTTCTGGTGGTCAAAGGAGGGGCTGAATCGCTGGCTATTACTTTATTAAATGATCTAAAAAATTATGATTTTTGTGTCGCCTATAGTGATTCTGCTATTTTTTCACAAAATGAACGCAAACAGCTTAATTTAAAAGAACTCACCACTTTTACAGCCCTTACAGGCTGGCAGTCCATCAAATCAATATTAGCCTTTAAACACAAAACCACTTTTCTTAAAGATTATCAAACGGTTATTTATAGCGGTATTTATGCCCCTGTCGCCATAAAAAATCATCCTAATACTCAGAATATTCTCTATTGTCATACACCACCACGCTTTGTTTATGATCTAAAAGACTATTATTGGCAGCAAGCTCATTGGTGGCAAAAACCACTACTAAACGCATTACGTTTTTATGTTAAATATCATTATGAACAGGCCATCAAGCAGATGGATATAATTATTGTTAATTCTAAAAATGTACAGACTCGTATTAAGCATTATCTGAATCAAGAATCCATTGTCATTTACCCACCTATTGCGATAGAAAATTTTAATTGGATTGAACAAGGTGATTATTATCTGTCCGTGGCTCGTGTGGAGCAATATAAAAGAATCGAACTGATTGTCCGCAGTTTTATGGAAATGCCTGATAAACGGCTGATTGTTGCTTCAGGGGGGAGTGATTTAGAGCGATTAAAAAATCTATCAAACGGTTTTAGTAATATTGAATACACAGGCTGGTGCAGTGAAGCACAATTGCACACATTAATAGGCAATTGTTTAGCAACGATTTACATTCCACCTGATGAAGATTTTGGTATGTCCCCAGTGGAATCAATGGCGGCTGGAAAACCCGTCATTGGGGTTGCTGAGGGTGGTTTATTAGAAACCATTGTGCCTCATAAAACAGGATTTTTAATAGCACCTGAACCCACACAAGAACAACTCAAGAAAGCGGTTTATAGCATGACAGCCCCAAAAGCATTCGCCATGCGTACTGCCTGTGAAGCCCAAGCCTATTTATTTAGAACTGAAGTTTTTATTAAAAAAATGAAGCAGTTGTTAAAATAAGCGATTATACTAGGGAGTGAATCGTTTCTTAATGACATTATAAGATAGGAATAGCAGAGTTGAAATCTAAAAAAATCAATCAGTATAGTGGTAGGCTTATTCATACGATCTATTGTATTTTACTATTGGGTGTCTTTTTTATTCCAACTGCATTGGCTGATAGCATGGAAACACTGTATGAAGTAAGTGTCAAAGTCAGTGATAATAACACTGAAAATGAGTTGATTAATAAAGGGTTTGCCTCTGTACTTGTAAAAGTATCGGGTAATTCAAAGATACTCACCTCCCCTAAGTATCATTCTTTAGTGGCTAAAGCACACAGTGCTTTATCACAATTTCGTTATGATTATATTGCATCGGCTCGTGATGTTTCTGTTAAAGAAAAATGGTTTTGGGTGCGTTTTAATCCCAAAGTGATTGATGATTTATTAAACACATCTAACATCCCAATATGGAATCGTGTTAGACCAAAGACCTTGGTTTGGTTTTCTCAAGAAATAGCAGGGCAACGTTATTTACACGATCAGTATGATGCCCCTGAAATTTATAGTATTTTACACAATAAAGCTAATCAGCGTGGTATTTCTCTCATGTATCCTTTTTTAGATTTACAGGATCGTTCTAATGTTTCTATCAATGATATTTGGAATAATTTTAATGATAAAATTTTATTTGCATCAAAACGTTATCAGGCACAATCTGTATTAACATCAAGAATATTTCAAGATTCAAAGGGTGCTTGGATCAGTCAGTGGAGTTTTCTTATATTGGGTGAAATACACAATTGGGAAATTACAGATAAGAGTTTAACAACAGTATTAGAAGCAGGTATTGATAAATTAGCCGATAAATTAGCACAGCAATTGGCACAAACTAATCATGAAAGTACGCAATCAAATTTATTAGTACAAATCAGTAATATTAAAGATTTTAAGGATTTTCAGCGTTTGGATGATTATTTTCGTGGTCTAGCCACTGTTAAATCACTGTCTTTGGTTAAGTTGGAACATGATAAAATTGTTTATAACATTAATCATTTAGGGAAAGTGTATTCATTTGTTCAGGAAATAAGCTTGGGTGATTTACTCAATCCAGTAGAACAGGCACACAATGATTTTAGTTACGATGATTATAAGACGGTGGTTGCTGATAATAATCAAGGAAATACTCGTGCAATAGCAGTACAAGAAGCCACGATACCCAAAGAATTACAAATAGATTTAGATTATTGGCTCATCAGGTAAGGAATGAATCATGAGTGACTCACAAAAGTGGATGTTATTATCCATCGTTTTATTGATTGGTTGGATATTTTATTTATTATCCCCTATTTTAATGCCTTTTTTAGTGGCTGCATTTTTAGGATATTTAGGTGATCCTCTGGTGGATAAATTAGAGTTACGTAAGTTATCCAGAAGTTTATCTGTGACAATTGTTTTTATTACATTTAGTTTATTTATTTTTATTATGCTTATTTTTCTTCTTCCCTTATTAGAACATCAAATTATGTCCCTATTAAGTAAGTTACCTGCTTTTATTAATTATATGCAATTGGATATTTTACCTAAAATACTTAATTTTACAGGGTTAGCGGAGAAGAATTCAGCGTATGGTGTGGACATTGTTCTGATTAAAAAAGCCATTGGTGAAAATTGGCGTGATATTGGAGGTATTGTAGGTTATTTAGTGAACTCCATATCAACATCAGGCTTACTTATTATGGCATGGTTATCTAATCTAGTATTAATTCCTGTTATAGCATTTTATTTTATGCGTGACTGGGATATTATGATTGCGAAAATTGATCATTTATTACCCCGTCATATTGAACCTTTAATTGTAAAATTAGCGAAAGAATCGGATGAAGTCTTGGCCTCTTTTATGCGTGGTCAATTATTAGTAATGAGTTCACTGGCGACTATTTATTCCATTGCTTTATGGATAGCAGGTTTAGAATTTGCACTATTAGTGGGTTTATTAGCAGGCTTAGTGAGTTTTGTCCCTTATTTAGGGTTTATTGTCGGTATTGTTGTTGCAATTATTGCCGCTTTTATGCAATTTCACGATTTTAGCTTATTAATACCGATTGCAATTGCGTTTGGTTTTGGGCAATTGATTGAAAGTTTATTGTTAACGCCATTATTAGTCGGTGATCGAATTGGCTTGCACCCAGTCGCGGTTATTTTTGCAATTCTGGTTGGCGGACAATTATTTGGTTTTGTCGGCGTATTAATTGCACTTCCTGTATCGGCGGTTGTTATGGTTTTATTGCGTCATATTTATCAAACGTATGTTACCAGTGGTCTCTATGAAATTAGATAACCTATATGGCTAATTTTAAAACTCATGTCAATGGTGGTATCGTAATAGGGACTGCTTTTGTGGGTATAGGTATATTTTTCTTTGATTTGAATATGGTGCAATCATTTGCCATTTTTACTATGGGTGTATTAGGAGGAATATTACCTGATCTTGATAGTAATTCAGGCAAACCATTGCCTATTATTTCAGGCTTAGTATCGGTATTGATCCCACTTTTGCTATTGGGTAAAGTAGGTACTATTAATAGTATATCGCCTGAGTTTTTAATCAGTTATTTTATTATTTTTTACGTTATTCTTAATTATGTGGTTTGTGGGGTTATTAAAAAATTTACTGTTCATCGAGGGATTATGCACAGTATCCCATTTTCTTTTTTAGTGGCAGAATTCGCTTATATATTATTTATTTCTTCAGGAAAAAATATGGCCACTATCGCTGCCTTTGCTATTTTTTTTGGTTGCATCATACATTTAGTGTTAGATGAGCTTAATAGTATTAAATTTAAATTTGGTTTTATACCGACATTAAGTCGATCATCAGGGACTGCTTTTAAATTATACACCAAAGGATTTTTGACTAATTTTTTTATATTGTGTGCAATTATAGCAACAACATGGTTGATTTTTAGTCATTTTAATGTGCAAAATATAATGACATACGGGCATTCTATTGTTGAGAATATTTTATCAATAAAACTATTGTAGAATGCTTAACCTGTTGTTATCTAAATTAAAAATTTCCCTTCATCTGATTTTTGAATGTCCATGATTTCAATTTCATGTGCACCAGAACAAACAATATCACTATCAGGTATGAAATCTAAGTTTTTATCTAAGCGAGTATAAGGCACACTGTTTAAAATAGTTTTCATAATATTAAGGCGAGCCTTATATTTATTATTGGAACGAATAACCGTCCAAGGTGCACAAGAACTATGTGTTTTTTTGAGCATTTTATATTTTAAATTGGTAAAATCATCCCAACGTTCTTGAGCTTGAACATCCAGTTCAGATTGTTTCCAACGTGTTAATGGATTGGCGTTATCTCTTTGAAAACGATCAGCCTGTTTTTGCTTGGTGACACTAAAATAAAGTTTCACTAAAATTGTGCCTTGGCGTACCATATCTCGTTCAAATCCAGTCACACCTTCCATAAAATCATGATATTCGGTATCACTACAAAAATTTAAAACAGGCTCAACCATTGCGCGGTTATACCAGCTTCTATCAAAAAAAACGACTTCACCACCACTGGGTAAATAGCTGATATATCTTTGAAAAAACCATTGTCTTTTTTGTTCTTCAGAGGGTTTTCCTAAAGCAACAATACGATAACGCTTTTCATTCATATAACGAGTAATTCGACGAATAGCACCACCCTTTCCAGAAGCACCACGTCCTTCAAAGAGAATAACCATGCGTTTACCTGTTTTCTCAAGGTATTTTTGCATTTGTAAAAGCTCTGCTTGATAGGGTTTTAAGGAATTTTCCAGTTTACATTTTTTAATAATAACACTATTATTTTTTTTTAAAGTGATATTTTCTAACGTTAACTGTTTATTTTGTTCCAGTAATTGTTCAAAACTTAAAATAGAGTCAGACATTTTATTTCCGTTATATTAAAAAAGAAAATTAGATAAATCTCGTATTAATATACATTATTATGAATTTTTTTCATTGATCTAAGGGCTGTCAATAATCAAAAAATAGTATTTAAATTCGCTCAAAACGTACTTTGATAACAGTACGTTCATCGGCCTCTAAGACGGTGAGCCTATAATCTTGTTCTTCAACAAAATCATCCACTTTTGGAATGGTACGCAAACGACTGGTGATAAAACCGCCGATAGTATGAGCTTCTTCAACAGGCAATTTAATATATAAAATATCATTGACTTCAGAAATGGGCATACGACCACCAATTAAATGAGTATGTTCATTCTCATGAACAATATAAAAGCG
>JAGLFC010000141.1 GCA_023144715.1 Gammaproteobacteria bacterium
TCTTCTCTTGCCTGTAATTGTGGTAAAGCTTGATCAATGGTTTGTTTGGGTGAAAGATATAGAGTAGAGTGAATATAATTGCTAATGGGCTTATCTTCCAGATCCATTTCCATTAAGTCCCAAGTACTCAGGGTGAGCATCCCTTGAACATTGGTAATATTGCCACGATAGACAGGTAAGCGATTAAAACCATATTTAATGACAATATGAATGGCTTCTTTCATATCACGTTCTTCATTAAATCCAACCACATCGGCTAAGGGTATCATTGCTTCGCCTACCGTGGTATCAGCAAAGCGAATAATACGCCGTATACGCTTACGATCAATGGTAGAAGGATTGCTGGCAGATTCTGATAAATCCAATAAAACACGAATTTCTTCACGTGTAATAAACATATTTTGTGGTGCTTCACCACCGCCAACAATTTTAGTCGCAAAACGAGCAACTGTACTAAATATAATAATTAAGGGATAAAACACATAAGAAAAAAAGCGTAAAATATAGATTAAATAAGTAACCAGTGTATCTGCTTTTTGTTGAAAAACACTTTTAGGGACAATTTCACCAAAAATAAGCAAGATGGGGGTCAATACTAAAATAGAAATAAAATCACCTGATGAACCAAAAAGTTCAATAAAAATGAGAGTACCCAGTGTTGATATAGTCACCGTCGCAATATTAGTACCCACGAGGGTTGTGCCTAAAATCATATCAGGTTTTTTAAATAATTTTAGGGTCAGTTGAGCCCCTTTATCACCCATTTTAGCTTGGTGACGGAGTTTGAGTTTATCTGAATTGACCATTGCAATTTCAGAGCCTGAAAAAAAACCCTTTAAAATAAGAAATAAAAGAATAATAAAGAATTCACTGAGCCAATCCATTATTGCTTCTCCTTGAATTCTTCTTTTATTAAATTTTCTGGCGGTGATTTTTCTTCTTTGGCTTTAAAAAGTTCTTCTTGGTCAGCTTGATGAGATGTATTTTCATTTGATTCAATCGCTTGTTGTTCAGTGCTTGAATGAATAATTTTATTTTGTGCTTCTAATACTTTAGTCTGTGCTAATTTTTGTACCATTACTTTACTAATTCGTAGACCTTTTATTTCTTTAATGGTAAATTTATAGCCTTCGTGATCGATAGAATCATTAATTGCAGGCAAACGATCAAATAAACGAAAAGCAACACCTCCAATGGTGGTCATGACCTGATCTTCAATATCAAAATTAGTCAGGTTGTAAAAATCTGTCAAGCGCATATCACCGGGTACAATATAACTATTATCATCATCTTCACGATAATATTCCATACCTTCCATCGCACCACTGATTTCACCAAAAATAAAGGTGAGTACATCTTTCATGGTGATCAAACCAAGAACTTCACCATATTCGCCTAAAATAATAGCAACACGTGTGTTATGAGTTTGAAAATATTCAAACATCTCATCTATTTTTTTAGTAGGGGGTACAAAATCAGCAGGTTTCATAATCATATCCAGCGTAATATCATCCATTTTTCCACCCCCACGAATTAATTTAAGCAAATCTTCTGAGTGAATAAAACCAATCACATTATCCCAATGCCCTTTATAAAGAGGGATTCTAGGATGACGAAAGGCACGAAATTGTTCAATTAATTCAGCGACAGGTAATTCAGCATCCAATAGCATAATACGTGGACTAGGAGTCATAATACGTGAAATATCAGTTTCAGAAGCTTCTAAAACATTATCAATTAAAATGCGTTCAGTGGCATCAATAATCCCCGTTTCTTCTCCTTCTTCGAGTAAAGTTCTAAATTCATCAGGTTGAAGAATATTCTGGCGATCCACATTTTCACCGACAATTAATGTGGTCACATAATCAGAAATAAAACGAATGCCCTCACGTAAAGGGGTAATAATAATAATCCATCGAGGTAAAATTTTAGCAGTAATGCGAGAGGCAAATTTTATTGGAAAGTTAACCGCAATGGTTTTAGGGGTCACTTCACCAATTAATAGCAGTAAAGGCACCATAATAAGAATATTAATCCAGCCAATATTTTGTTCAGCAAAAAATAATAATAAAATAGAAGTCATATTAACAGCAGAAGCAATATTAACCAGTTCATTACCACATAAAATGGAAATAATCAGTCGTCGTGGTTCATCTAACATTGCATGAATACTTTCTGAATCTTTATTGGTTGATTGCCGTAATTTTTGCAAATCAATACGACTCAGGGAAAAAAGGGCAGTTTCTGACCCTGAAAATACAGCTGAAGAAATCAGTAAAATAACCTGAAATAAACACCTCAGTGTTAATTCTAGATCCGTTGCACTGAGGTTAAATGACTGGAAAAATTCATTCATATTATTATTTTCTAGCGTCTTTGCTAATAAGATCGCTTAATGGTTCAACAGGATAACATAAAGGTGTCATTTTTTTACCTATTTTGACCATTGCTCCTATTTTTTCAGGATTACCTCCATAGATAATGCTATGACCCTTAATACCGCCAATATCTTCCCAAAAAGTTTCTTCATCATCCATAGGGGTATGACCCACAATAAGAGGGGTATGATCAGCCACATTTAAGCAACGACGTAATTTTTTAATATCACCTTTATTATAGCCAGACATTCTATTGGAATTTTGTAAACGTCGGGAGGTTAAATCTTTAATCAGCTTAGAATGATGAGTTATATTGATGAGTGCATGTAGATTAACCGCTGAAATTGGCGGTCCAGCATGGCAACAGATAAAATGCTTGGAATAAGCCAAATAAGGAAGATTATTATAAAACCGTTGCATTTCTTTTTTGTAGGATTTACCACGTGATTTTTTTAATTGTTTTTCCCAAAGTAGTCCTTGTGGAATTCCTTTTTTGCCAATGTCTTCAGAAAAGCTATCGTGATTACCACGAATATAAAATACATTTTTAGGAAAATGTAATTTTAGTTTAAAAATAATATCCATAATCAGCATGGATGTTTCCATTTTATCATAGTGTCCTTCTATTTCAGGATGTACTGCATCGCCTAAAATAATTAAACACGTATTTCCTTTTTCTAAGGCACTTAAAAAATTATTTTGGCTTAATAAAGTCAGTAGGTTATCTATTTGTGCATGTAAGTCACCCACAATAATAGGGGTTAATTTATCGGGAATGGCTAATACTCCACCAAGGTGATTATCAATGTTTTTTTCACGATAAACTTCATGCTCCATAATGCCATTGACTTTTTGAATTAACTTAAAAGCATCATTAGAATTAAGTGTTTTTTTAGGATCGCCTAATATTTTTGCTAATTTCGTTACCTTATCTTCACGCCATTTTTTTATTTTATTTAACGTTTTTTCTTTTAAAAGGGGAGCAATACAACTGCCTTTTTCAGGGTGATAACATTTAAAAACAAGTTTACCTTCACGATTAGAAATACTTAATTGTTGTTTAGGTAGATCCTTAGACATATTTAAAAAAGTGGATTGTTGATTATCATTACTGCCTAGTATAATTTTATCATCATCTTTTATACGAAAAAAACCACTGATTTGAGAATAATACGTGTTAGGATTAAATAACAGATAATTGGGTTCTCGAAAGGAATTTTGCTTATCGGAAAGAGGCAGTTCAGGATAGAGATGCAAGACTTGTGAGTCAAGACCAACACGGATTTCTAATGGATAATTTTCCACTGGAAACATAATTTTTTTCTTGGGAAGTTGATAATTACTTTTAATTTCAACTTTTTCACATTGCTCTAAATCAGAAAAAGCAATTTTTATTAATTTTAAAAGGCTTTTACGTTTCTTTGCCGTACTTTTTGCCATATAAATTTACTCTGATAATGTTAATTAAGTGACTTGTTATTCAATAATAATTTGCAAGGGAGGATCTTGATGTGATTCACGAATATAAATGAAAAGTCCTTGTTCTGCAAGGTATTGAGCCACAGTATGATAAATATGCAATTGTTGTTCAATTTGTACTAAAGTCACATTTTTATCCACATAATGTGTCCCTTTTTTTGCTCGTTCAAGCCGCCATTTTAATAGTGTAGTGGCAGGAGGTAGTATAAACTCAAAAGCATAACGTTTACACCAATCGACTGACCAAAAATATTGTTTAATCGGAGGTATGAGAATTCGTTCAAAGTCTAACTGTAAAGGTGAGCTTGCTTCAATATACTGAGGATCAAAAACAGTCAAAGCCTCATCAATACCGAAAAAAGGAAAACCAAGGTGAATTTCCCTTGGACGTAATGCCAAACTTTGTGCCGTCCACCATTTATCCATAGAGAGATTGGCATAACCTTCCTCAGACCAACCCCCTAGATTTCTGACGAAAGTACTCTTGCCAGAACCAGGTGGCCCTGTGACCAATAAAGCTCTAAACTTCAGGTCAGCAGGGAATGGAATATCTTTGATAATTTGAATATCATCAAAAGGTTTGGTTTTTAAACAAAACATTTATGATGTGCCAAATATAGCCTTAAAGATAAAGAAGAATAGTGCAGCGAGTATCGCACCTGCTGGTAAAGTGATTACCCAAGAGACTACAATATTGCCAATCACTCTAAGATCAATTGCACCAATACCACGTGCAAGACCCACACCCATCACTGAACCTACCGCAATTTGCGTGGTAGAAACGGGTAAACCTGTTTTAGAAGCAACCACAACAGTAATGGCCGCGGCTAAAGTAGCACAATAACCACGAGTCGGTGTTAATTCTGTGATTTTTGTACCAATGGTTTGCATGACTTTATAACCCATTGTTGCTAGACCAATGACAATACCCGCACCGCCTAAGAATAATATCCAAATAGGTAGACCCGATTTTTGTGTCACATTACCATCATTTTGAATAATATCAACCACAGCAGCCAAAGGACCAATACCATTGGCAACATCATTAGAACCATGAGCAAAAGCCATTGCACAAGCAGTGAACACCATCATAGGTAAAAAGACTTTTTCGACACTGGCAAAATGAAATTCTTTATCTGCGTTTTCATCAACTTTGACTTTATTAATCATCTGACGACCAATCAATGCCACAATAATACCGATAATAGTCGCAACCACCACACTCATTAGTGGCGATAATTCAAAGTTTAAATGTTTAAGACCTTTAAATAATGTGACCAAAGAAACAATCCAACCAACGAGAAAGACATACATAGGACCCCATTTTTTGGCATTTTCAAAGGGTGTTTCTGTGTTGATAATGAGTTTGCGAATGCTCATCATTAATAAATAAGCAATCGTTCCACCCACAATAGGAGACACTAACCAACTTGCAACGATAGAACCGATTTTTCCCCAATGTACCGCATCAATACCAATACCAACGATAGCAAAACCTACTAATGCTCCTACGATTGTATGAGTCGTCGATACAGGCCAGCCACGTGCAGAAGCGACCATGAGCCAGATACCTGCTGCTAATAATGCTGCTAACATACCATAGACTAATATTTCGGGTGTACCCGTAATAGAACTGGGATCAATAATCCCTTTTCGTATCGTTTTTGTGACCGTTCCACCTGCAATAAAAGCCCCTGCAAATTCAAAAATTGCCGCAATAATAATTGCCTGTTTAACAGTGATGGCACCAGAACCAACCGAGGTTCCCATTGCATTAGCAACATCATTTGCTCCAATTCCCCAAGTCATGTAAAAGCCAAAAACAATGGCCATGACCATAAAGACCGTGCCCCATTCTGCAATAATTTCCATTATATATACCTACTAAAATTTTATAAAATTGATGATTATATTTGTAATTAAGTGATTAAATTGTTATTTTGCAATTAAAAAACGCATTTGCTTACCGACTGTTTCGGCATTATCGGCCAAATTGCCAATCCACTGAATCATTTGATACCAGAACATAACCGAGACAGGCTTCATGTTATCTTCATTGGCAAATAAAGCACGTGCCAAATTTTGCCCCATAACATCGGTTTCAGCTTCAATTTTACACAATTCATCGACAAGATCTTCTACATTTTCTGCTTCACGACCACTAAAACCTGTTTCAATGAGTTCGTCAATTCGTTCGACAATCACAGTGGCTTGTATACAAGTATCCACACAGCGTTGAACAAATTCTTTGAGTGGTTGAATCATTTCGGGTGGCACAGACATATCGCGTTCCATAATTAAACCCGCAATATCTTGAGCCGTATTGGCAATACTATCTTGTGAATCTAATAAACTAAGCAAATCACGTCTATCAACCGCCATAAACATGCTTCTCGGCAAGTGCATACGTAAGTCATCTACAAGAATATCCGCTTCTTCTTCTTTTGCGAATATTTTTTCTTGTTGTGTCGTGATTGTTGGCTGATCGCCTAAAATCAGGGCATCAAATAAGGGAGGGACTTCTGAAACACATTCTTTTACAATGCTGATATGAGTTTGCAAGGATTTAAAAGGGGATTTGCCAAACATTGTGGCAATTTGAGGTTTTGTACGCATTTTTTTTGTCCAAGTTTGAGAGAAAAAAATTAGTAAAAAGGTTTTAAAAAATAATTATTATGTACTTAATGTATACCTAAATAACAACCTTTATCTATGATTTAGATCAAGTAAAATATGAAAAAAATAATTTTTTTTTCATATTTTATTTAAACTATAAATAATTTACAATAATTATTGTAATAGTAATAGTAATATTTGCACTTTTTCTATTCAAGTTATTTTTCTATTGAAATAACTCAACTAAAGTATTAGTTTTATCCATATTAACATAATGAATGGATCTGATTTTGTTACCATTCAATGCCTTTTTGTGCTTTTATACCTTGATTAAAGGCATGTTTAACTGCTTTTATTTCACTGACGGTATCGGCACACTCAAGTAATTCTTTAGGAGCTGCTCGCCCCGTAATAATAATATTTTGTTGTATAGGGCGATTTTTTAGGGCATTTAATAATTCATCTAATTTAAGATAATGGTATTTAAACATATAGGTAATTTCATCTAGTACAATCAGGCGGCATTGCTCATCACTAAAAAAAGGCAGTGTTTGTTGCCAAATAGCTTTAGCCGCCATTTTATCTTTTGTAAAATTCTGACTATTCCAAGTAAAGTCTGTATTCATGCTCAAGCGAGTGAGTGTGTCTGTTTGTGCAAAAAAACGAGTTTCACCACAATCCCATTGACCTTTAATAAATTGTATTAAAGCACATTGATGACCGTGTCCTAAACTTCTCAACAAGGTACCTAAAGCAGAGGTGGTTTTACCCTTACCATTGCCCGTAATGACGATTAAAACACCACGCTCTATATCCGCATTATCAATATAAGTATCCACTATTTTCTTTTGTGTTTTCATACGTTCATTATGACGTTGAATTTTTTCAGTATTCATAGGTTCTCTCACTTTTTAATACTCTATTTTTAATTTTTATTTGAATGAATGAGGCAAGCTTACAATTCCTAATTCATTTGAATGTTGTACGATCTCAAATTCTGCAAATCGGGGGGCTGATTCGTAAATAAAAATACATTGCTCACACATTAAATAAGCATAAAGATAATAGTTTCCTTTTAATAAATTTAACTTAGGAAAATGTAATTCGATGTAAGTGATTCCTTCTGAATTTCGATTAATATGATAATTATCCATTAAAGTACACGCACTACTCATATTAAAATCACTTTCATCCGTGATTGTTACCGCAAAATTAGGTGCTTTTATTGAAAAATCTGATTCAAAGTTAACCTTAATGATTAAGTTTGAAAGACCACTTTGAACACACTGTTTTTGATGATTATTGAGTAATTGGTTTGGATAGGGTTCAA
>JAGLFC010000142.1 GCA_023144715.1 Gammaproteobacteria bacterium
TAATCAAAACCAAATTCATTATTAGTACCATAAGTAATATCAGCGGCGTAGGCTTCACGTTTTTGATCAGAATCTTGCCCTGATAAAATAATGCCTACCGATAAACCAAGATAATTGTATAATTTACCCATCCACTTGGCATCACGTTCTGCGAGATAATCATTCACAGTCACAACATGAACACCTTTACCACTGAGTGCATTAAGGTACACGGCTAATGTTGCCATGAGAGTTTTACCCTCACCTGTACGCATTTCAGCAATCTTACCTTCGTTGAGTACAACACCACCAATTAATTGCACATCAAAGTGGCGCATAGACATAATTCTACGACTCGCCTCTCTAACCACAGCAAAAGCTTCAGGCAAAATAGCCTCAAGTGTTTTGCCGTCTTTTAATTGTTGCTTGAGTGCTTCGGTTTTTGCCTGAAGTTCCTGCTCTGTGAGTTCTTGCAACGCACCTTCTAGGAGGTTGACCTCTGCTACTGTTTTAAAATAGCGTTTTATTTCTCGATCATTACGACTGCCGAAAAGTTTTTTGAATATTTTTACAAGCATAATAGTATTCGTATGTTCTCTTTAAAAATAATTATAGTTTAGAACCCAATAGCATAGCACAAACAAGAAAGCTAAAGGGATTATTTATTTAAGATTTGAATTTTTGTGAATGAATACTATTAAAAAATAATATTTCCATTATTTTTTTGTAGTTTTTAAGTAATTTTTAGGATTAACCTGTTTGCCATTACGCAACACTTCATAATGAATATGAGGCCCTGTTGAACGACCTGTTGATCCCATCGTCGCAATCAGTTGACCATGCTCCACCACATCACCTACTTTTACTTTTATGGTTTGATTGTGTCCATAACGGGTACTGACACCATAGCCATGATCAATATCCAATACTCGCCCATAACCTTTACTTGTTTGAACCTTTGTGACAATACCTGCCGCAGTAGCGATAACAGAAGATCCTGACTCACCTGCAATATCAACCCCTTTGTGCATTTTTCTTTTGCCACTAAAAGGATCTTTTCGTAATCCAAAATAAGAAGAAATCCAACCTTTTTCAGTCGGATAACCTGATGGGGTCACAATTAATTTTAATTGTTCTTCAAAAAGTAAGGTTTCTAAAATCTCCAATTGTTTACTTTTATAAGCAATATCCAAAGACAATTGTTTCATTCTTTTTAAAAAATGAGTTTCATCAAATATATTACTATCATCTCCTAATGAACCGCCTATTGATGGTGAATGATCAAAATTAAAGGCTTTTTTATCCAAATGTGCAACACTGATTAAACGACTACCCAAAGCATCCAAACGTATGATGTGTGCCTGTAGTTTTGCTAGATTATTGGTTAATACAGAAATATTTTTTTGATTATACTGTTGAAGATTATTTAACTCATTTCTTTGCTGAAGCAATTCTTCTTTGTAAATACTCCCCACTATTTTTTGTAATTCATTTCTAATGGGTCCAATTTTTTGTTTATGACTAAAATCAATGATAACAGCTTCATCTTTACCATGACTTATACCGTAAAAATAGGTGATTAAAGGTAATGAAAAAATAATGAAAACAATAAATAAGGAAAAGGGATGTAGCAGACTAAAATTAATGGTCGCGCCATTTTTTTTTGTGACAAGAATTATATTCATATTGTTAGCACTGTGGTGTTTATCTCATTATTTGCAATACCATCCATGCTATACTTATTTTCATTTGTGAACAGTCTATGAAAAAAGTGCTTCAAAAACCCTCAACTCGGCTCAATCGTTTATTACAACAGAGCCAATATTTAGAGTATTTATCTAAAAGGATACTGACTTATCTACCTAATGAGTTTTCTAATAAAATTTCAGTATTAGGTTTTTCAAAAGAATCAAAAAAAACAGCTAATAATAAACAGCCCTCTCTTGTCATTCTTGCAACCAGTCCAACATGGGCAAGTAAATTACGTTTTTATGTACCTATATTGAAGCGTTCTTTGCGTACTGAGGCACAATTCAGTCAGATCAATAAAATCATTATCCGTACAGCATCTCCTAATACGATACCTAAAAATAAACATTCTAAGCCTATCTATTCACCAAAATCTGCATCTATTGTTTATGATAGTGCACAATGTATTAATGATATTGCGTTAAAAGAGGCATTAATACATCTTGCTCATAATCTCAAAAAGCCTTCTTCTCAATAACACGATCAGAGCAATTATACAGTAACCATTGAATTTCCATAAGAAATAGGTGCTAAATTTTCATCTTCAAACGTGACTTCTTCCCATGCAGACTCATCCGCAAGCAATTCTCTTAAAATTTTATTATTGAGAGCATGTCCTGCTTTATGACCACTAAAAGCACCGATCAAACTACTGCCTAATAAATAAAGATCACCAATGGCATCCAGAATCTTGTGTTTCACAAATTCATCTTCATAGCGTAAACCATCTTCATTTAAAACACGGTATTCATCCATGACAATGGCATTATTCAAGTTACCACCTAAGGCTAGATTATTGGCTCTTAATTGCTCAATCTGACTCATAAAACCAAAGGTTCTAGCTCGGCTGACTTCACGAACAAAAGAAGTTGAGGAAAAGTCCATTTCAGCACTTTGTGAACCGCCCTGAATAATAGGATGATCAAAATCAATAATAAACGAGACTTTAAAACCTTCATAAGGTTCAAAACGTACCCACTTATCACCTTCTTCAATAACAACATTACGCTTAATGCGAATAAATCGCTTGGCAGCTGATTGTTCAACAATACCCGCAGATTGTAATAAAAATACAAAAGGACCAGCACTGCCATCCATAATAGGGACTTCTGATGCACTTAAATCAACATAAGCATTATCAACACCCATACCTGCCATAGCAGAGAGTAAATGTTCAACAGTGGATATCTTTACCCCTTCTTTGACTAAAGTTGTTGACAACGTCGTATCGCCCACATTTTCAGCTCGTGCAGGTATTTCAACAGGTGTCTCCAGATCAATTCGACGAAAGATAATGCCTGTGTTAACAGGGGCAGGTCTGAGTGTTAAATACACTTTTTCACCTGAGTGAAGACCGACGCCTGTTGCCTTAATACTATTTTTTAATGTTCGTTGTTTTATCATTTGTGGTATTCCTAGGTTGATGATAAAGCTCATTTCAAAAGAGTGTATCATATAAACCACAAAAATACTATATAAGTGTACCATATAAACCACAAATATATTACATCAGCCTATTTCCTTGTTATTTATGACACATTATTACCATAATGTTTAGTTATTTTGACGGCGTAAAAAAGCAGGAATATCAAGATATTTTAAATCTTCTTTTTTATTGTCAGGGGCATACTCATCACTAGCTCCTCTTTGTTGTGAGGCAAGTAATTCATCATCAGTTGCATGATTATAATCATCTATTGAAGGCAATTCTTCTTGTTTTTGCATGGGTGTGACTAATTTAATTTCAGGTTTTTCTATAGACTCTTTTTGAGCCATCCCAATACCTGTTGCCACAACAGTCACACGCATTTCACCACTCATATTTTGATCGATTACTGTACCCACTACGACAGTGGCTTCATCAGAAGCAAAGGCTTTAATAATATTGCCTACTTCTTCAAATTCACCAATAGACATATCCATACCAGCGGTTACATTGACTAAAATACCTTTAGCACCTTCAAGATTAACATCTTCAAGTAATGGACTTGAAATGGCACGTTGTGCGGCATCTGTTGCACGTTCTTCACCTGAAGCACTGCCTGTTCCCATCATAGCAATACCCATAGATGACATCACAGTACGCACATCGGCAAAATCCACATTAATTAAACCCGGACACGTAATGAGTTCAGAAATACCTTGTACTGCGTTTAATAAAACATTATTAGCTTCTTTAAATGCCTCTAATAAAGTTGTTCCTTTTCCGAGTACACCTTGTAACTTTTCATTAGGAATTGTAATCAAAGAATCAACATATTCACTCAGCTCTTCAATTCCTTCTTCTGCCTGTTTCATCCTGCGCGAGCCTTCCCATGGAAATGGCTTAGTCACAATAGCAACGGTCAAAATATCCAGCTCTTTTGCCAATTCGGCGACAATAGGTGCTGCACCTGTACCTGTTCCTCCCCCCATACCTGCTGTAATAAATAACATATCAGTACCCGTAATGGCTTCTTTAATGCGTTCACGATCTTCGATAGCAGCTTCACGACCCACATCAGGATTTGCTCCAGCACCTAATCCTTTAGTAATTTCAGTACCAATCTGTAAAACAGTACGGGCTGATGAATTGGTGAGTGCTTGTGCATCGGTATTTGCACAAATAAAATCAACACCTTCCAATTGACTTTCTGCCATGTGTTCAACAGCATTACCACCACCACCACCAATACCCATTACTTTGATAACGGCACGATCACTCGATGTATCCATTAACTCAAACATTCCTATCTACTCCTCAATAACGACTTATAATTTTTAAAATTAAACAATTTACTATTATATATTCTAGTTTAAATAATACTTAAAAGTTACCTTGAAACCATCTTTTCATTTTCCCAAATATACCTTTATTCTCCAATAATTCAGAATTACTTAATTCTTGGTTTTGTTTACCAAATAAAATTAAACCGACGCCTGTTGCATATCGCGGATCTTTGACCATATCATTTAATCCATCAATATCTAATGGACTCCCAATTCTCACTGGCATATGAAAGACTTCTTCTGCTAACTCAACAGACCCTTCCATTTTAGAACTCCCTCCCGTTAAAACCACACCTGATGCACATAATTCTTCTAAACCACTGCGTTGCAATTCATTTTTAATCAATGTAAAAAGTTCTTCATAACGTGGCTCAACTACTTCTGCTAATACCTGACGTGCTAAACGTCTAGGAGGTCTATCACCGACACTGGGTACTTCTATTGTTTCTTCTGGATTGGTTAACTGACGTAAAGCACAGGCATATTTAATCTTAATCTCTTCTGCGTATTTAGTGGGTGTTCTTAAAGCAACCGCTATATCATTGGTCACTTGATCGCCTGCCACTGGAAATACTCGTGTATGGCGAATTGCACCATTAATTAAAATGGCCACATCGGTGGTACCACCTCCCATATCAACCAAACAAACACCCAACTCTTTTTCATCTTCTGTAAGTACAGCATAGCTGGATGCCAGTTGTTCCAAAATAATATCATCAACCTCTAAATCACATCGATGAATACATTTAACAATATTTTGCAGTGCACTTTTTGCCCCCGTCACCATGTGTACATCCACTTCTAAGCGTACACCTGACATACCAATAGGTTCGCGAATACCTTCTTGCTCATCAATCAAAAATTGCTGTGGTAGAACATGTAGAATTTTTTGATCGGTAGATATAGCAACCGCTCGTGCGGCATCCATCACCCGCTCCAAATCTTCACGAGAAACTTCTTTATCATTAATAGCCACCATACCATGCGAATTAAGGCTACTGATATGACTACCTGCCACACCCACAAAAACAGAATGTATTTCACAACCTGCCATTAACTCTGCTTCTTCAATAGCACGTTTAATTGATTGTACAGTTGATTCAATATTGATAACGACACCTTTTTTCATGCCTCGTGCTACATGTTTGCCCATACCAATAATCTCAACATCACCATCTGGTGCAATTTCAGCAACAATTGCTGAAATTTTGGAAGTACCAATATCCAGACCAACGATGAGGCGTTTGTCGTTTCGCTTAGTCATAAACCCTTTTAATCCTGTTGTTTGCTATTTTGTTTATAGTTACTTTATTGTAGGTTGTTTTTACTATGTCTTATCAGAGACAGTATCCAGTAAAATATTTACGGGTTTCCATTTAACAGAAAAACCATTTGAATAACGTAAATCAACCATAATAATTGACATGATATAATTTTTTAATTGCCCAGAAAAAGTCTGGGTAAAACGTTCAAAATGTTGTACCACATTTTTTTTCCCTAATTTAATTTCAATATCATTTTCAAATAATTCTTGATTGTCAACGGTTTTAAGGAAAATTTTAAGTTGCCAACTACGGCGTTTATTCACACCACATTGTCTTAAAGCTAAATTCAGTTCCTGCAATTTTTTACTAAATTGAACACATTGTGCTAATATTTTTTCTGCATTATTTGCCGAACCTGTTAATAAAATCATCTTAGCAAATTTTTTTTCTTGTTGCGTGCTTAATAATGGATTAAAAATAACACCCTCTTTACTGAGTAATTGAAAAATCGAATACTCTTTATCTGTTTGTTCAACAGATAACCAACGTGCAATAGGATGGTGTTCAACAATATCAATCACTAATTTATCAGGCCACACTTTTCTAACAGACACTAATTGTATCCAAGGCAATCGCTTTAGTAATTGAACTCTTAAATCATCCACATTTAAACTAAAAAAACCACCATTTAAAGAACTTATAGTCACTTTTTGTAACTCTTCACTTTTTTGGTTTTCAAGTTGAGTGACCAACATTACTTTTTTAAAAGGAAAATTTTCTGGTTTATGAAGCCAATGAACAAACAACCATGAACTACTTAATAATCCTAATATTACCAAAAATAATAAAAAATTAATCCATAGTTCAATAGTTGAAAAAGAGCTTGTAATATCAGTCATTTTAGCATCATTCATCAGTCAGAGATGCCTTTATAATTTGAACAATAAGCTCATCAAAATCAAT
>JAGLFC010000143.1 GCA_023144715.1 Gammaproteobacteria bacterium
TTTTTACAGCAGGTTTCTTTGTATTCTGTGTAAAAAATTTCATGAAAAAATCAGGTATTACTTGAGCCATTACAGGCTCATTATTTTTATCTTTGAGTAACCTATTTTGATTACGTTTAACAGACATTATCGGTCTCTTTTAAATGATATTCCAAACTGTCCACATTTTTTTTAAAATCATCCCCTCGTTGTATATAATTATGATACATGTCAAAACTCGCACAGGCAGGAGACAGTAATACCATATCCCCTGAATGTGCTAATGTATTTGCGGTGAATACGGCATCATTCATAGAGTTGGCATGATAAAAATGATCATTGTCAGCACCTGCAAGCAATGCACACTGTTTTATTTGAAGTGCATCAATACCTATTAAAATAGTAAATTTTACTTTTTTCTTAATGATATTACCAAGTGTTCTAAAATCAGCATTTTTAGCAACACCTCCAGCAATTAAAATTAAACCATTTTGTTTATTCTCTGAAAAAGCATTAATTGCCGCAATGGTTGCCCCAGTATTTGTGCCTTTAGAATCATTATAATAAGCAATACCTGCGATTGTTTTCACCCATTCACAGCGATGCTCTAAACCTTTGTATGCTTTGATCGCATTGATTTGTTCTTGCCTATCTAAGTGTAACGGTTTTAATAAAGCAAGTGCTGCTAAAATATTAAGATAATTATACCTACCTTTTATTTTAAGCTCACTGGCTTCAAATAACTTATTATCAGCACACCATAAACTATTATCTGCTCGTAATGTATAATCATAACGATCATTATGATTTTCCTCACCAAACAGAATTATTTTAGAGTGTTCTTCTTCTGCCTCTATGATTTTCTTTACTCGCTGTAAGGTCAACGTCTCATCAGCATTAAACACGGCATTTTTAGTGTGTTGATAAATGCGTTCTTTTACCTGACGATAATCATCTAAATTATTATAACGATCCATGTGGTCGTCACTCACATTTAATACTGTTGCTGAGAGTGTTTGTAAACTCCACATTGTTTCTAACTGAAAACTTGATAATTCAAGAATATATACATCACTTTTGGACGCTAATAAATCCAGTGCGGGTATGCCTAAATTACCTCCTGCAATGGCTTTAATACCACAGGCTTGTGCCATTTTTTCAACCAAAGTAGTGACCGTACTTTTACCATTTGAGCCAGTAATTGCAATCACAGGTTGATCAACAACCTGAGCAAATAACTCAATATCCCCTAACACTACACAGCCTTCATTTTCTAATAAGGTAAATAATTCATTACGAATAGCAATGCCTGGGCTGACAATAATTTGTTGATAAGTTTTAAATACTTCAAAATTAAAATCCCCATTGATAATATTGCTCTCTGAAAATTCTGTTATCACTGCTTCTAAATGGGGTAATTCTGTACGACTATCTGCCAAATCAAAGAGGCAATGTCTTTGTTGTAAATAACGTGCACACGACAAGCCCGTACCGCCCATTCCTAAAATAAGCGTTTTTATATTAAAATTAAAGAGTTTATGATGTTTCATCGTATTTTTAATGAAGCCAAACCAATTAACACTAAAATGACCGTAATAATCCAAAAACGTACAATGACTCGTGGTTCAGGCCAGCCTTGTAATTCAAAATGATGATGTATAGGTGCCATTCTAAAAATTCTTCTACCCGTTAATTTATAGGAGGCTACTTGTAATATCACTGAGACTGTTTCCATGACAAAAATGCCTCCCATAATAAACAGCACAATTTCTTGCCTGACCACTACCGCAATAATGCCTAAGCCTGCACCTAACGCTAAAGCACCCACATCACCCATAAATACTTGTGCAGGATAGGTATTAAACCATAAGAAACCCAAACCCGCTCCCACAAAAGCAGCACAAATGACAACCACTTCACCAACCCCAGCAACATAAGGAATACCTAAATAATTAGCAAAATTATAGTGTCCTGTGAGATAGGCAAAGATCCCCAATGCACCTGCAATCATAACTGTTGGCATAATAGCCAAACCATCTAAACCATCGGTTAAATTAACCGCATTACTACTACCGACAATCACTAAATAAGTCAGTAAAATATAAAATGGTCCTAGATCCAAAAAAACATCTTTCATAAATGGGATCAATAGTAAAGTTTCTTGGCTTGTTTGTGCCGTCAGATAAAGATAGATAGCCGCTGTAAACCCAATCACACTTTGCCATAAATATTTATAACGAGCGATGAGACCTTGGGTATTTTTATGAATAATTTTTTTATAATCATCCACCCAACCCACCACTCCAAACGCTAATGTAACTAATAATACAACCCACACATAATGATTGGCTAAATCACCCCATAACAAAGTACTGATGGCAATTGCGACTAAAATTAAAGCCCCTCCCATTGTGGGTGTGCCCGCCTTACTAAAATGACTTTCAGGCCCATCATCTCTGATCACTTGCCCAATTTGTTTCATGCTGAGTTTACGTATCATCTTAGGACCGACTAATAAAGCAATAGATAAGGCGGTTAAAATCCCTAAAATAGCCCGTAATGTCAAATAGGAGAAAACATTAAAAGCACTATAGTATTGAGAAAGATATTCACTTAAAGCCAGCAACATTATTGAACACCTTTGATTTGTGAAATATTATTGCTCTCTTTTAATAAAAGTTGATCAACAATCGTTTCCATAGACATACTTCGTGAGCCTTTAACCAGCATATTTATTTTACTCTTTTTATTACTTTTTAAGCGGTGGTATAAATAATTTTTTACATCATCAATCAATGCTTCTTTTTTAAAAAAATGTGTAGCCTGATCCTTTTTTATAGACAAAAAACCTTTGCATGTTGCTTCACTGTCGTGTCCTAAGGTCAATAATTTTGTCACACCCATTTTTGCCATATCAAGACCTAATTGATAGTGTAAGCTTTCTGACTGTTGTCCAAGTTCACCCATATCACCTAATATCACAAAAGTATGTCCTTCAAGTTGTTGTAAAGCATCAATACCTGCTCTTACTGAATCTGGATTGGCATTATAACTATCATCAAAAATAAGTGTATCAGCAATGCCTTGTTTTTGTTCCAGACGACCTGAAATATTATTAAACGCTTCTAGTCCTTGCTTAATATGTGTAAGTGTACAGCCTACTGATAAAGCCACCGCACTTGATGCCAAAGCATTATAAACAGTATGTTTACCATAGTGCTTTAACATCACATTGACGTTACCTTTAGGTGTCTGTAGCGTGAGATCAATGCCATCAGGGCTTTGTTTATAATCAGCACTTATATCAGCATCTTGATCAAGACCAAAGGTTAAACACTGTAATAATTTTTTTTGTAAATGTGTTTGACAATAATTGAGCCAATAGTCTGAAAATTCATCATCCGCATTAATCACTGCTGTGCCACATTCTTTTATACCATTATAAATTTCTGCTTTTGCGTGTGCGACACCTTCTAGTGAACCAAATCCTTCAATATGAGCATGAGCAGCGTTGGTAATTACAGCAACAT
>JAGLFC010000144.1 GCA_023144715.1 Gammaproteobacteria bacterium
AAATTACCTTTGGTTGCCAATATGGGTTCTTTTGCTTGTTTAAAAATAGCAGTAATCATTTCTTTAACCGTCGTTTTTCCACAACTACCAGTAATCGCAACAATCGGTAATGATAAAGTATTTCGCCATAATGAAGCAATCTGTCCTAATGCAATACGTGAGTCTAAAACAACCAGATAAGGTACTCGGATAGTAAGCGTATCTATAAGCTTATTGTCTTCCAAAACAATGGCACAAGCCCCTTTTTTAATGGCCTCTTGAATATAGTGATGTGCGTCAAAATTATCACCTTTAATGGCAATAAATAAATCACCTTTATTCATAGTACGTGTATTAATACTCACCTGAGAAAATACACAATCTACACCACTAAGACTTGTATTTAATGCTTTGGCTAATTGAGACAATGTTAAGGTCATAGTGTCTGCCTATCATGGTGACTCTTATAAAAAGAAAGTACAACGTCCTTATCACTAAAAGGCAAACGTTGTCCTTTTATTTCTTGGTAATCTTCATGCCCTTTGCCTGCAATTAATAACACATCATCACAGCTTAATTGTTCTAATATATGTTGTATTGCTTTTTCTCTATCATATTCAATAAAAATTTTATTTTTATTATCAAAACCATTGACAATATCGCTGATAATGTCTTGTTCTGATTCACACCGTGGATTATCAGATGTCACCATAATAATATCCGCTATTTTTTCTACCACCTTAGCCATTAAGGGTCTTTTACCTTTATCACGATCACCACCACAACCAAAAATACAATATAATTTTCCTTTAACATAAGGTTTAAGTGCATTTAAGGTTTTTTCTAAAGCATCGGGAGTATGAGCAAAATCAACCACAATCAGTGCTAATGGCGTGCTTGTTTCAACTTTAATCATCTCCATTCGACCAGAAATATTAGTCAGTGTATGAATCGTATCAATAATAGTCTCTAAAGCATGTCCCTGAAGTTCAAGAACAGCGATTGTGGCTAATAAATTATCAATATTAAAATCACCCACCAGTGGGCTTGTCAGTTTATATTCTTTACCATTCGCACATAATATAAAAGAGGTTCCCTCATGATTCAAACAACAATCCTTAGCAAAATAATCTGCCTTATTATCTTTTTTGGAATAACGGATGATTTTAGGAACATTAAAGCCTTTATCACGCTTGGAATGATGTTCAATTGAAGCATTAATGAATCCACTAAATTCATCATCTACATTAATCACAACCTGCTTTAAAGAAGGCATTTGAAAAAGTTTTAATTTTTCCTCTCCATATAATTGCATGGTTTTATGATAATCCAGATGATCTCGCGTCAGATTGGTAAAAATAGCCGTATCAAAAGCAACACCATTCACTCGTCCTTGAGATAAAGCATGAGAAGAGACTTCCATGATTAAAGTATCAGCATGCTCTTTTTTATATTGAGCCATTAAAGCATGTAAAGTGACCGCATCAGGCGTGGTATACTGACTGCTTTCTAATTGCCCATAAAGCCCATTACCTAAAGTACCTATCACAGCACATTTTTTAAGACTTAAATTCTGGGTCTTTATTGTCGTTTGTAATTGTGCAATACAATGAGCAATTGAGGTTTTGCCATTGGTGCCAGTGATCCCCACCACATTTAATGTTTGGCTTGGTTTCTGATAAAAACGAGCTGCAATTTCACCTGCTTTTTGATGTAAATTTTTAACAGGAATCAAAGGAATTTCACGTCCTTCAACAGAACAAGAAATAGGCATTTCATGTAGCTCTTGGGTCGGTTCCCAGAGTATACAAGAAGCACCTAAGTTTATGGCTTCTCCTGCATAAGCAATACCATGGTGTGTTTTATTATGAATACTTGCACATGCAAAAAATAAAAAATCTTCATGTACATTCTTACTATTAAGAGATAAGCCTTTGAAAATAAGGTTGTACTTTTCAAGCACACTAAAATCAATAAAACCATCTAATAATGATATTAGATGGTTATATGGATAACCTTTTTTCTGACTCCCTCCTAAGGGGAGCGGCAAGATGACTGGCAAATTCATTCCTGCCTCTCAAGGTATTGTGTAATTTGAGAAGAAACATCCAGTGGGGTAATATTATCTGGATCAATATTTAATAAACTCAAAGCACCCGTCATCACTTTTGAAAAAGCAGGTCCAGCGACCACACCACCATAATAATCACCATTATTAGGTTCATCAATCATCACAACAATTGCCAATTTAGGCTGACTAGCAGGTGCATATCCGGCAAAGACTGCACTGTATTTTTTCTTCGTATAACCGCCGTATTTTGACGCTTTTTTAACGGTGCCTGTTTTTCCAGCTACTTTATAGGATTCTACGGCTGCTTGTGGTGCAGTCCCCCCGTCATGAACAACAGATTCCATTATTTTGCTTATTTGTCGTAAAGATTTTTTTGAGAGTTCTACTTGTTCATTTGAAGAATGTTTCCAAGGTGATAGGTCATCATTTAACTCATCATTTTGTGCTAAAAAAGTGACGGGTACCTTTTTACCCTGTCGAGCAATAATACTATACGCATTGGTTAATTGTAAATTGGTAACAGAGATACCGTAGCCAAATGACATGGTCGCTTGTTCAACATTTGATATTCGTCTAGGACGTACTAAGCGTCCACTTGATTCACCAGGAAAACCACTCCCTGTATTACTGCCAAAACCAAAACTATAATAAACATCCCAAAGCAAACCTTTGGGCAAACTTAATGCTATTTTTGCCGTACCCACATTACTGGATTTTTGTAAGACGGTTGCAACATCAATTAGACCATGAGCACTGGTGTCTTTTATTGTTTTACCACTGACCATAAACCAGCCATCGCCTGTCTCAATTTGGGTATGTGGACTATAGAGGCCTGTATCTAAAGCGGCTGCAATTGCAATAGGTTTCATAGTAGAACCAGGTTCAAATAAATCAGTAATGGCTCGATTACGATACAAAGCTGATTTTCTATCTTGCATTTGATTAGGGTTAAAACCAGGCTGATTTGCCATTGCAATCACTTCACCTGTTTCTATATCAAGGACTACAATTGAACCTGATTTTGCTTTATGTCTTTCGACCGTTTCTTTAATTGCAGTATATGCCAAATATTGAACGCGACGTTCCAAACTCAATACTAGGGTCTTACCCGCCTGTGGTGCCGCAATTTGTTCTTCAATCGCAATAATCTGACCTAAACGATCTTTCACCACTCGTTTACTGCCTGATTGCCCACTGAGCCAATCATTATACGCCAGCTCCATACCTTCTTGACCATTATCATCAACATCTGTAAATCCTAAAACATGACCAAAAATTTCACCTTCTGGATAATAACGGCGATATTCTCTTTGTGCATGAACACCTTGAATATCTAAATCTAAAATTTGTTGTGCAATATCAGGATTAATACGACGCTTGAGATAAACAAACTGTTTAGTTGATCGTTTTCTAATTTTATTTTTAAGATAACGGCTATTGATATTTAATAATTCCGCTAATTGAAAAATTTTTTTATTCGTTTCATCAAATTCTTTTGGATTCACCCAAATAGAAGAAATGGGTGTACTAATGGCCAGAGGATAGCCATTTCTATCAGTAATCATACCACGATGCGCATTTATTTCTAGTTGACGTAATACCCGTGCATTCCCTTGTCCTTTCAAAAACTCATTATTAATAAATTGCAAATCAAATACCCGCCAAATTAAAGCACAGCAGACCACAATAAGAATAAAATAGATAAAATTTATTCTATAGGTCTGTATTTGATGAAAAGTATTGGACATCAGTGATTCAAATCACTCTTACTATATTATTGTTTAACATAAATTACATCACTATTTTTAGGTATTATCATAAATAATTTTTCTCGTGCAATAGGTTCCATCCTAAAATGTGTTGACCAAGTTGCCTGTTCTAGCTGTAATTGCCCCCATTCAACCCCCATTTCATCTCTTAAACTTTCTTGTTTTTGCAATTCAACAAAGAGTTTTCGATTATAATGTTTTACATAAACAACACTAATAGCAGAGACAAAGGTTATAATTAATAAAACAAGAATTGATACAATTTTCCCATTCATATTTTAAATGACTCTAATGTGCCTATAATTTTGTTGCTACTCGTAATACAGCACTTCTGGAACGTGGATTATCATTCAATTCTTTTTGTCCTGCTTTCATTCGTTTACCAAACAACTTCATTTTTCTTTGCACGCTTATATCCATAATTGGTAAATCAGGGGGTAACTGTTCACCATCAACCATCTGTTTAAAAAAATGTTTTACTTTACGATCTTCTAAAGAATGGAAGCTAATGACTGCTAAATGACCATTTTTTGCCAAACAATGATAGCTTTGACTCAAACAATCATCTAAATCTGTTAATTCATTATTAATAAAAATTCGTATCCCCTGAAAACTTCGTGTTGCGGGATGTTTTTTCTTTTCCCAACGAGGATGAGCTTGCTTTATAATCTCTGCTAATTGTTTTGTATCATTTAATATTTCATTTTGTCTTGCTAAAACAATCGCTTTGGCAATTCGACGTGAATAACGCTCTTCACCATACTGGTAGAGTACCGTTGCAATATCTTCTTCTTTTGCCTTATTAATCCATTGTTCAGCATTAATACCTTGCTGATCATTCATGCGCATATCTAAAGGACCTGATTTTTGAAAACTAAAGCCTCTTTGTGGATTATCTAACTGAGGCGATGAAACCCCTAAATCCAGTAATATTCCATTAATCTTGCCACAAAGATTATGTTGTCCAAGATATTTTTCTAGCTCAGAAAATGAGCCATAATGAATACTAAAACGAGTATCATTAGAAAATTTTTCTTCCGCAACGGCAATCGCTTGAGGGTCTTTATCAAACGCTATTAAACGACCTTTATCACCTAATTGGTCTAAAATATGTTGTGAATGACCCCCTCGACCAAAAGTACCATCAATATAAATACCTGCTGGATCAATATTTAAAGCAATAATCGCTTCATTGAGCAATACAGGTTTATGTTCATAATTTTTTGTATCAAGAGATCTCTTTACATTCATAATATTTATTAGTAAGGCATCGTTGTTATTAGATCAATTGCTATCATTGAGTCAATACATTCAAATTTTAATCATCCTGTCTTTATTTATCTTACTTAAACAATTAATTAACTCAGGTGATTCTTATTAAGATTAATGCTATTCAGCATAAGCACTCACTTAACACCATAATAATGGAAGTATACACTAAATTCTACTTCTCTCCAAAAAACTTCATTTTACTCTCTTTTTATTCATCTAAAATTATATAAATGATTGTACTAAATAGTAGTATATTTGGATATTGACCATAATAGTTTATTTTTTATGAGCTTTAAACGTCATATTTTTATATTTATGGTATAGATGTTTCAAAAAAAGATAGGATTTACTTG
>JAGLFC010000145.1 GCA_023144715.1 Gammaproteobacteria bacterium
AAATAATAAATAGAGTCAACCATTAAGCCGGGTTCTGTCTGGAACAGTCATTCATCTAGGACAAATATCGCTATCTGCCTCAAGCAACCTACCCGAGAACGATGTGGGCCACATCTGTGCTATTAACACTGCTCTCCTATTTGGTCTTGCTCCAAGTGGGGTTTACCATGCCACTAATGTTACCATTAATGCGGTGCGCTCTTACCACACCCTTTCACCCTTACCTAACAACATTCAAGTAAAACAAGAAGTCATTAGGCGGTTTACTTTCTGTTGCACTGGCCGTGAGATCACTCCCCCCAGGCGTTACCTGGCACTTTGCCCTATGGAGCCCGGACTTTCCTCCCTTTAAATACACAATATATTTAAACGGCGACTGCCTCGGTCAACTCTAGGCGCATTATGCAAAAATATTAATCAAAAAGCTATTAAAAAAAGCATAAAAATAGTTATTATCTATTCCAATTATTTTTTGACATCTAATTTATCACGTATAGCATCGCCTATGATATTGACTGCCAACACGACCAACATTAACGCAATCCCCGGTATTAATACGGTATGAGGAGCCATTAAAAGATATTGTGTGCCATCACGAATCATACTGCCCCATGAAGCATCGGGAGCTTGTACACCTAATCCCAAAAATGATAAACCTGCTTCTGCAATAATAATACTGGCAATACCAAAGGTAAATTCAATAATCAAGGGTGCTACGATTAAGGGTAAAATATGAAATAATATAATGCGATAATGAGATGCCCCAAGTGCTAAAGCAGATTGTACATGTTCTCGTTGTTTTATGGTCATTACCTGAGCACGTGATAAACGAGCATAACCCACCCAACTCACCGCACTCAGTGCAATAATAACATTGGCAATGCCAGGTCCCATTAAACCTGATAATGCAATGGCCAGTAAGATTCCTGGGAAAGCAAGAAAAATATCAATAATACGCACCACAAAATGATCCCAATGTCCTCCTACATAGCCACTTATAACACCAATTGTTGTCCCTATAATAAGTGATATAACAATCACTCCAAATGTAATAGTAAAAGAGGTATAAGCACCCACCATCAAACGATCAAATAAGGGTCGTCCTAAATCATCATAACCAAGAAAACTCTGGGCATCAGAACCCAATAAAATTTTTTCTAAAACAATTTTATTGGGGTGTAAATCTAAGATAGGTACAAGTAAAACCATTAATAACCACATACTTAATATTATGGTCGATAATGTTACTTTATTAAAGGAGTTCATAAGCAAATAGTAAGGCATCTTCTTTGCCTTTTTTAGCAGGATAATAATTAGGACGACACCCAACTTCATTAAATCCTGAGGTTTCATAAAGATGTATAGCGGGATGATTGGATGATCGCACTTCTAAATACAGTGTTTTTATGTGTTTGCTATGTGCAAAATCAATCAACCAGTTTAATAAAAGATGACCATAGCCTTTATTCTGTATGGCAGGATCAATACAAATATTTAATAAGTGCAACTCATCTAAGACCACATTAAAAATAATATAGCCCTGTATTTCATTATCAATACTATAAACATAACAATAATAATCAGAGTTTAAGCAATCTGACATAATACCCTGTGTCCAAGGAAATTGATAAGCTTCATTTTCAATCTGCATTATCGGCAGTAAATCAAATTCTGTCATTGGACGCATTGATTGAGCAAGTTTTTTTTGATCTAAGTTCATTTTATAAAATTTTTAAGCATAATCAGATCATGAAGGGATTGTTTTTTATATAAGGGATTACGTAATAAATAGTCAGGATGATAGCTGACAATTACCGAATAATCTTGGTCATTGATCTTCATCGTATGCACTCGACCTCGTAAATTATTAAAACTTTCCTGAGTTTTTAATAAGCTCTGTGCTTCAAATGCACCTAACACAAAGAGAATAGTGGGTTTTATTTGTTCTATTTGAACGTGTAAATAAGCAGAACAAAGATTAAGTTCTTGTTCGCTCATCGTAAAATTTGTCATGGAATAACATTTTAATAGTCCACTCACATACACCTTATTTTCTAAACTAACACTATTTAACATGGCATGAAACAGTGACTCTGATCGACCACTGAAATAATGACCCACTCGATCTTCTTCAGCCGTAGGCGCACTGGTTATCACAAATATCTTAGCATGATTATTACCCTGTCCGATTAAGGCATTTAAACGATATTCACGTGAAGGGCATTTTTGACAATTATTAATGATTTGATTGAGTTCAGAATTTGTATGAATAATAGCTTCTGGAGCCAGAATTTTTGGAGCAGTTATTTTTTGTTTTGTTGTTTCTGGAGTAAGAATTTTTTGTATCGTATGATGTTTTTTTATAGTTTCAATAGGCTCAATGATTTTCTCTTGAGAAATATTAACCTCATTTAGAGCTTCACATTTATCCACTTTTGATTTTAAACACCAGCTTTGAATGCCTATTATATCAAGATAGGCATGTCTTAAAGAATTATCCATTGGTTAAATTAAAGTTGTGGATGCGCTCGATCATCAGCCTTAGCCAGTTTGTTTAAAGCATTCACATAAGACTTTGCAGACGCGACAACAATATCAGTATCTGCACCTTGACCATTGACTACCCGATCTAAATGCTCTAAATGCACGGTCACATCACCGAGTGCATCAGTGCCACTGGTAATATTATTGACAGAATACAGCTTTAAATCTGCTTCACTTTTTACAATTTTTTCAATAGCTTTAAAGGCTGCATCAATGGGACCACTGCCTGTATCATCAGCTGATATTTCTTCACCATTCACTTTTAAGACCACTTTAGCCATTGGTGCCTCACCTGTTTCAGAACAGACCTTTAAAGATACAAGAATAATATCTTTATGTTTATTGGCACTGGTAGTTTCTGAGGCTAATGCTTGTAAATCATCATCAAAAATTTCATGTTTTTTAT
>JAGLFC010000146.1 GCA_023144715.1 Gammaproteobacteria bacterium
ATGAATTTGAGGCTTTTTTTTGTCTTTTAAAAACTCATAAAAGTTTTTTATAAAAACTGTTAATTCTATCATCCATGATGGAATATTCTTCTCTATTTGTTAATTAAGACGACCATATAGTTCATTCATTTGTCGAGCATGTATTCTATGCTCTTCAGTCAATTGCTCCCATGAAAAACGCCATTGCCAATTTCCTTCTGTGGTGCCTGGTGTATTCATACGTTGACCAATACCCGCATCAATTAAATCTTGCATAGGTAAAATAGCTAATTTAGCGACTGATGCCAGTGTTGCATTATTTAATACTTTATTTAATGGCTCATAAGGAAAATTAAAATATTGTTGTAAATAATGTTTTTCTTTATCATTAAGTGTTTCCAGCCATGAAAGAGTTGTATCATTATCGTGGGTACCTGTATAAACGACGCCATTAATTTGATGGTTATGCGGTAAATAAGGATTGGAGCTTTCTCCTGAAAAAGCAAATTGTAAAATTTTCATTCCAGGTAAATTAAATGATTCACGTAATTGATTTACTTCATCGGTAATAATTCCTAAATCTTCTGCCACTAACGAAAGCTCAGGATAAGTATTATACAAAGTGGTTAATAATTTCATACCTGGAGATTTTACCCATTGACCATTGATTGCAGTCTCTTCAGTAGCAGGAATTTCCCAGCTGGATTCCAATCCTCTAAAATGATCAATACGCACTAAATCAAATAATAATTGTTGTGTTTGAATACGCTCAACCCACCAACTAAATTTTGATTTTTCAATAGCATCCCATTGATAATGTGGATTTCCCCAACGTTGTCCTGTCGCAGAAAAATAATCAGGTGGTACACCTGCAACGACTTCTGAAGCACCTTCTTTATTCAATTTGAAAAAATTTCTATGTGCCCATACATCGGCACTATCATGAGCGACAAATATGGGTAAATCACCAAACAAATAAATGCCTCGTTCATTCGCATAGGTTTTAAGTGCTAACCATTGACTAAAAAATAAAAATTGTTCAAATTGATAATAAAAAATATCATATCTCAGTTCTTTTCTGACCTTGTCCAAATCTTTAATGTTACGATTTTTAAATTTATCAGGCCAATCAAACCAACTTTGTTGCTGATATTTCTTCTTTAAAGCACAATAAAGTGCATAATCATCCAACCAAAATGCTTGATCGTTGATAAATTTTTGAAAAGCAAGACATTGTTCTTGATCGACTGTTGATTTATCACAAGTGGCAAGACCGCACTCTTTACAGTCTCCTTTGTTATTACATAAACAAGCATCAAATAATTTACGAAAATTATTAAAGGCAATAGTAATACATTTTGAACGACCAAAAATATCATTAATACAATTATGCAAGTCGTGTTCTTCTAACCAATTTCTATCCACTAACCATTGTAAATCAATCAATAGTGGGTTTCCTGCATGTACAGACAATGATTGATACGGCGAACCATCACCATGAGTGGGTCCTAAAGGAAGTGTTTGCCAGATGGTATAGCCTGCTTGTTTAAGAAAATCAACAAAACGATAGGCATCGGCACCAATAACACCATTACCATAATTACCTGGTAGTGATGTTATATGTAATAAAACACCAGAACGGCGTTTATCCAAAGGAATAGCATTATTATAAGTGGTCATTATTCTTTCCCTGGTCTCATTGTTCCACCACCAGCAGGAGCACCACTTCCTTGTGTAAATACCTGAGTCAAATAGCTTGGGGGTAAAACACCTAAATATTGGTATAGTATGGATAAATTTAAACGAAATAATGATTCAAAACTACTCACAGAATCAGCAGGATTATAATCACCAAACCACCAAAACCAATCAGAACCTTCACAAACAGCAAGTTGTTGCTCTGCTTTTGCCAATTCACCTGCGTCTAAAACACCACTGGAGACAATATAATCAAAGCGTTCTTTGGCTTCAATCAGCATATCCCAGCCACGATTTTTGGCATTATCACCAATCCAAGTAGACAGTGAACCATATACCCAACTGCCCGCTACAATAGAAGGCAAGCGTGTGGGTGGAATTTTTTCTTGTAAAGCATCTGAAAAGGTACTTAATTCAATATTAGGGTGTTCTGCTAATCGCTTATAAAGAGCGGTCAAGAAATAATAACCATTTTCAGGATAATGTTCCCAAGCATTTTCACCATCAAGAATAATAGAGACAACACGACCTTTTTGCTCATCTCTATAATTATAGATAGTTTCGAGATGTTCAACTAAATTGCCAACAGCATCATCAGCATGCCATTTTGAATAGGTAAAACCAATCAGATCAGATAAACCATCATCACGGAAAAAACAGCGTACTTTATCATGTTTTGATGGGTTAGCTGTCTCGTCATTTTCTTTATCAACTACATAAGCACGATGCACACCTACATTGTTATAAATTTCATCGGTCATGCCTTCTTTATTAAGGCTGTTATCCAGAACACTGCCTCCTGTGGCAACCCATTTAAAATCATATTCTTCTAAAATATCTAATGTGGCATCACTGACAGCCCCTTCAGATGGCCAACAACCTATTGGCTTAAAACCAAAGTGATTTTTAAAAATATCCAATCCTTTTTGAATATGCCAATGAACACGTTCTTCACCACCTGGATAATTGGTTTTTTCTGGCAGAGGAACATTTGGCATTGCTTCTCTTGCAGAGTTAATATCCAATAGAAGAGGTATAATAGGATGAGCATAAGGTGTCACTGAGAGTTCAATTTGTCCTGACTGTGCTAAAGTTTTATAACGATCAATAATGGTATTATGAATTTCACCAATGACTTCTAATAATAAATAACGATCATTAATCGTATAATCACTTTCCTTCATAATGAGTCGATTAATACGGCGATCATCACGCTTTACAGTTTCACCAATCCATGCCAAATGATGCCATGTGAGCAAATCAAATAAGTATTGTTCTTTTAAATAAAAGACGGTATCAGGATTATCAATAAACCACTGAGACATATTGGCAAGCTTTTGATAAGCAGGAAAACGATTTACTAAACGTTCACGATTTGCTCTAAGGCAATCTTGAATAATTTGTAATCTTAATGGTGGACTTGAGGGCAGTTTATCACACGTTAAACTGGCTAATAATGGATCGCGTAATGCCGTATTGTGCTGTAAAAAATCTTTGATTTGAAACTTATAATCTTCAATCTGTTCCAATAGTGTGGGTGTAAAATTGACCACAGCTCTAGCACCAGGAATTTTTTCCAAGTGATCAACCATATCAACATAATCTTTAATAACGTGTAAATAAGTCCATGGTAATTGGTACTCATCTTTTCTTAAATCACGGTATTCTGGTTGGTGCATGTGCCAACAAATTACCACTTTTAGCTGATCTTGATTTTCAGAAGTCATTTTTTCCCCTTGAATGATTGCCTCCTCTGTTAAGAACGTTCACGAACTTTTATCATTGGTATTGAGCAACAGTCATAGTGTTAGATGGAACCCCTTTTTAGTGAAAAAAAAGGGGTCGTATAAAGTGTTAAATATAAAATTATCTCAGTGTATGTCTTTTGTCTCCAATCATATCTGGAGTAATGAGTATAATACCATTTTCTGTGACTCTAAAACGTTCCTTGTCATCCTCAATATTCACACCAATATTAGTGCCATCAGGTATTTGTGTACCCTTATCAATGACAGCATTTTGAATATGACAATTTTGTCCAATTTCCACTTCAGGCAGTAAGACAGAATCTTTTATTGTAGAATAAGAATTTACTCGCACATTAGAAAATAATAAAGAATGAATCACCTTAGAACCTGAAATAATACAGCCTCCTGATACCATTGAATCGACTGCCATACCTCGACGAGTATCATCATTAAACACAAATTTTGCAGGAGGCAATTGTTCTTGATGTGTCCATATCGGCCAAATATCATCATAGAGATTTAACTCAGGTGATACACCAATTAATTCTTGGTTTGCCTTCCAAAATGCGTCAATGGTACCCACATCACGCCAATAAGTTTGGCTTTGTTCTTTTTTATTATTAAATGAATAAGCATAGGCACGATATTTATCAACCACATGAGGAATAATATCTTTACCAAAATCACGACTAGAATTAGGAGCATCTGCATCTTTGATCAATTGCTCAAATAAGAAATCACGATTAAAAATATAGATGCCCATAGAAGCCATTGCAACCTTTGTATTACCAGGTATATGCTTGGGGTGTTCAGGTTTCTCAGCAAATTCAACCACTCGATTGTCTTCATTAATTGCCATAACACCAAATGCTTTTGCTTCTTCAAGTGGCACTTCAAAGCAACCCACTGTTAAATCGGCTTTATTCTCTACATGTTTGGCTAACATCACACCATAATCCATTTTATAAATATGATCACCTGCCAGTACCAGTACATATTCAGGATCATGAGCACGAATAATATCTAAATTTTGATAGAGTGCATCGGCTGTGCCTAAATACCAATTATCTTTAACACGTTGCTGTGCAGGTAATAACTCAACAAACTCGCCAAAATCACCCCGAAAATGTCCCCAACCTTGTTGTATATGTCGAATCAGTGAATGAGATTTGTATTGTGTAGCAACGGCGATACGACGAATACCTGAATTGACACAATTTGATAAAGGAAAGTCAATAATACGAAATTTACCACCAAAAGGAACGGCTGGTTTGGCACGCCAAGCGGTTAATTCTTTGAGTCGAGACCCCTGTCCTCCTGCTAAAATAATGGCGAGAGTGTCACGGGTAATCTTGCTCACATAACGGTGACTATTTTTATTTGACATTATAGAACTCCTTAAAGAAACTCAAATTTAGATAAAATATTATTCAGCTTAAATTTTTATTGGCTCAGTATATCATGAAGTGAACTATGACAAACTGAATTCAGGTTGATAATTGATTATCATCAAGTGAAACATTCACCAGAAATTACACAATAGTCAATTAGGTAAAATTCAAAGGGTAAACAACGGTATTATTGCCAAAACCCTGAGTGTACTACACAGTACATTTATGTTGAATTATATGATATGGCAAGTGTATTAATAGTGAATTAGGAAAAGCAATGAAGGTGGAGATTAATACAGATAAAGTCTGGACAGCTTCAATACCATCTGTATAATTATTTATTTAGAATAGGAATAAACCTGTTCTATTTTTTATATTTAAAAAAGGAGATTGAGTTTGAATAAAGTTAAGATGATATTATCAATTTTTGCCCTTGGTGGAATAGTCACATTAACAGGGTGTACTTCTGAAGCTGACCTTTTGCGTCAACAAGGTCAGCCTATTGCCTATGTGGATGGTTTTGACGATGGTTGCCATAGTGGTAAAAAGGCAGGAGGGAGTCTGTTTGATCAGTTTCGTAAAGATGTTCGTCGTTTTGAAGGCAATCATGAATACGCTTCAGGTTGGTCTGATGGTTTTAGACAATGTGAAACACAGCAAGAATCTATAAAACGCCAAACCAGAATGAATATGCAATATCAACAATATTCTGAACAAAGACGACATAATCAGGTAATGGAATCAGAACACTTTAATGATGATTTACTGAACGGTATTGATACCAGAGGTTTGGAAAATTTAAAATAAAGTTTTTAGCGAATTTAATACTTTTAGTTTTTTATGACTCAAAGTATTAAACCTTTCATAAGGAATTATTATGTTTAATAGACACTCTAAATTACCTATTGTTATTACCGTAATGTATTTATTTGTCACGAGTCTTTTTTTGTTATCTTTCAGCAGTCTATTAATGGCAGAATCTGATCTAGATGAAATAAGAAATGAATTTAAGAAAAGTCTTGATCATGACAGTTTTTCAGCCTTATATGGGAGTTTAATAGCATTTGAAAATGAGCCAGATATTGCTGGCTCTACTTTTAATATTGATGGAGGTAAAAATACTGTATTGGATGAATATAAAATCCCTATGAAATTTAAGTTATTTTCTTCTAACGGAAGTGACTTTTATGCTCGTATTGGTTTAAATTATGCAAAATTTAAAACAGATGATCTGCTGAATGAGAGTATTTCCCATAATCATATTCGATCAAAATGGACGACTTATGGTGGAACATTCGGATTTGTTGCAGAAGTCCCTTTAAATGATGATTTTAAATTGGTACTAGCTTTTGATGGTGGTGTCTCAAGAGTTGAAAATGATTCTAGTTATCATGGTGTTATTGCGAAGGAATTTGAACCCATTGTGAAAGGTATTTTACTGGACTGGTCCACCAATGCCTCTATTGTTAGTGGTGTGGTTGGTATCAAGTATCAAAAAATATTTGATACTATTGAGCTTGATCTGAATACTCATTATACTCATAGTTATGTTTCCAGCTTTTCTGAGAGCAGTGATTTTGATTATTTTTCTGAACATACTGATACTTTCAGTGCTATAGGAAATATTACTCATCCATGGAATACTAAATTCATGAGCTATCCTTTATCAGGCATTATTCATCTAGGCTATACTAGTTTTCTAAAAAACAACCGTGATGCCATCGGTTTTTCACAATATGGTGCATTGGGTTATTCAATTAAATTTGATATTAGTCATAAAAATATTCCTGTTAAATCTTTTAATTTAGGAGTTAAGGGTATTGTTGGTGATAATAATTTAACAGGTTGGAGCATACTTTTTGGCTATCGTTTTTAACGTATCAAGAAATTTTTTAACTGATGAAGTGAAAGACCCCCCCACTTTTAAGATCGGAGATCAGCACCCAATAATCTTATTGTTATTCCACCATGATAGACAGAAATAGCGACCATGGGTAAATTATAAAAGTTACTTTACCCTTTATAATAATTTTCTTAAAATTCCAATAATAAAAAGTAATACAACAGCACCAGCCGTTGAGGTAATAACCGCTCCTACTAAGCCACTCCCTACTGAAAAGCCAATTAAAGTAAATAAATAGCTTCCAACAAAGGCACCAACAATACCTACAACGATATTAATAAGAAGCCCCATACCACTACCTTTGAGGATAAGACCTGCAAGCCAACCTGCGATAGCACCAATGAGAAGCATAACAACAATACTTTGAATGTCCATGTTTTTTCCTTATAAATGAGTTAATTAAGACCGACTTTTTCAGATAATGATTTGGTATTAATACCAATAATGGAATAGAGTGGGCATTGACCCATAATCCCAGTAACAATCAGAATAATGCCAATCCAGCCTACGGGATGCTGCAAGGCAAAGAATACGTTACCGACTAAAAGTATGCCAACAACGACTCGAATAATACGATCAATTTTACCGACATTATTTTTAAAAAGATTCATTATATTTCTCCATTATTATAAACTCATCGTCATCAATTTCCTAAAATAGAATAGGAATCTTTAATAATTTTGAGTTCTTTTTGATAGTTTGAATAAGTATTTTTATTAGCATAATATGCTATGCGATACACTCGCCCCTTTACCAATGTAAATGTTTCCTGAACAAATATTTTTTTATTCGTTTC